>JBDGRC010000072.1:0-16957 GCA_042218495.1 Candidatus Nanohaloarchaea archaeon
CTTCTTTTCCTGCACGGTTCAGCGGGTCGAAGTTTATCACCGTCTCCCGCGCCAGGTCCGGCTCTATCTTGTCCTGGTCGACGGTAACGATGAAGCGGTCGGAGTTCTTACCGGATTTCATCTCCTCGACTTCTCAGACTTCCTCAAAGCTCAGCCTGTAGTCGGTTCCGGTGATGTCAGAGATTATCTCTTCGAACTCCTGGTTCGAGAGATTGATCTTTCCCTCGTAGTCCCTGTCAACTACTATCTTCTTGGACTCTCCCTCTGGAGCGAAGACCGTGTTTATCGACTCTATCTCTGCCGGGGATAGAAGCCCCTTGATAACCTCCCTGTCGTCTTCCGCTGATTCAACCACGCGTATTGAGGTGTCGAGCCGGTCGGCAATCTGTTTAACGATCTCCCCCTGTCTTCCAACCACCTTGGCTCCGTCACCTTCTGCGGTCACGACTACGGTGACGTTCTCCATGTCAAAGACCTTCTTGATTTCCGAGTCCTGAAGCGAGCCGTGGTCTCCGCTGAGTTCTTTCAGAATCCGCGATATTCTGACGTCCACGTCGGATATCTCGCCTTTGTCGTATTTTTCTTCGCACATGCTGCAGAGCTCGCCTTCGCTCTTCAGACAAACGTTGCATATTGGGGCCTTCATGTTATCGAAGCCGGGTAGAAAAATTAAATAGGTAGTTGACGGTCGGCGGCCGAAGGGGGAGGGGAGTTGTGTGATTTGCGACACGGAAACCGTGTCGGTCTGGCCGCGTTCCGTCGGGAAAAATATGAGTTTAGAGGGAGGCCTTCGCCGAGGGGGAAGGGGTTTTGTGGGAAGGCGCTCCCGCTAAAACATAATTTACTGCTCCATGACCTCTATTCCCAGGTCGTTCACGTCTCCGGAGACATCTCCGGTTACTTCGGTTTCGTGCTCTTCGTCGACCTCTCCAAGGATGTAGGGAGATCTCACGCCGGTCACGATCGAGATCACCTGGAGCTTGCCTTCAAGCTCCTCCTTGACTCTTGCTCCCCAGATCACCTGGGCGTTGCTGTCAAGCCGCTTCTTGACGGTCTGTCCTACGTCGTTGATCTCGTTGAGCGTAAGGTCCTGTCCTCCTGCCACGTGCATGAGGGCTCCGTCGGCTCCCGAGAAGTCCACGTCCAGCAGAGGGTTCGAAAGGGCTTCATGTATCGCTTCCTCTCCCTTGTTCTTGGTATCGGACTCTCCGTAACCTACGACCGCGACTCCTCCCTCGTTCATTATGGCCTGGACGTCCGCGTAGTCCAGGTTCACGAGCGAAGGCTTGGATATCGTCTCGGTGACTCCCTTGATCATGGTGGTTATCAGTTCGTCGGCGACACCAAAGGCCTGATCGAGAGGCATATCACCGGCTATGTCAAGAAGCTTGTCGTTCTCGATCACTATCGCCGTGTCGACGTGCTGTCTGAGCCTGTAGAGTCCGTCCTCTGCCTTGCTCATCCTTGCTCCCTCGATCTCGAACGGCATCGTTACGGTTCCAATCACTATGCAGTCCTCTTTCTGCGCTATCTCCGCGAGAACGGGCGCTGCCCCCGTTCCAGTCCCTCCACCGAGTCCTGCGGTAATGAAGACCATGTCGGCGTCTTTGAAAAGATCTCTGAGCTCGGCCCTGTTCTCTTCCGCGCTTCTTGCTCCGCGCTCAGGCTTTCCGCCCGCTCCGAGGCCCTGCGTCAGATCCTTACCGACGAGTATCTTCCTGTCAGCGCTGGATATCTCCAGGTGCTGCTTGTCGGTGTTGATAGCGAGCGTTTCAGCTCCGTCAACGTTCTTGTTCTGGATGCGGGTAACCTGGTTGTTGCCGGCTCCTCCGACCCCTACCACGAGGATCTTCGCATCCTTGACTCTGTCGAGGTTTGCGTCTGTTTCGTGCTCGTCTGAGCCATCGGCCGTGTTGTCGATTATCGATTCCATTCTGGCGAACCTCAGCGATAGCCCAACCTTTTTAAACGGGTAGAGCTAATGCTGTCATAGAAGCAAGTCCAAATTGCCCAACACGTACTGCAAGTTCCGATTCGAAGCCCAATTCGAATCGATCCGACTGAACTCGCGCCCAAACGAGTTCGAATCCGTGTTTCACGCGCCCAAACGTGAAACCAAATCTGTATCTTACATCCTAACATTTCCTTAGCCCGTTTATAAATGTTCTCCCAATTCCGTTCATGACTGTTCACAGATCCAGAATACAAAAGATTTCAGCTGCGAACAGGTCATATGGTTAAGATCGAAGAGGTCGAGAAGGCAGCCAAAAATGCGAGGATAAACGTTTCAGGGGAAGAGGCTGAACAGTTCACTGAGGAGTTTGAAGAAATCCTGGAAACATTCGAAAACCTAGAGGACGTCGATACGTCAGATGTTGAACCCGCTTTTCATCCTGTAGACGTCGAGCCCGAGAAGAGAGAAGACGAGGTCGAGGATTCGATCTCGAAGGAAGAAGCCTTCGCCAATACTGAAAACGTCGAGGACGACAGGTTCAAAGGGCCGAGTGCATAATGGCTGAAGACCATACTCCGTACACAGCCGCGTACCTGATTCTTGAGAAGAACGAGAAGATTCTGCTTCAGAGAAGAAAAAATACTGGATTCAAGGATGATATGTTCAGTTTACCGGCAGGTCATGTAGAGAAAAATGAAACGTTCAGAGAAACGATGGTCAGAGAAGCAAGGGAGGAAATCGGTATAGAGATCGAAGAAGATGATCTAGAACACGTATACACGATGCACAGGATTGACGGCCGTCCGTATGTAGATGTTTATTTCAGGTCAACTGAATGGAGGGACAATGTTTCAAATGAAGAGCCTGAGAAATGCAGTGAATTAAGATGGGAGCGCCCGGAAGAACTGCCGGAGAAAACGATTGGTTTCGTAAAGGAAGTGATCAAAAACCGGAGTTCTGAACACTTCTACAGCGAAAAAAGATGAAGATCGGCATAGTTTCTGACACCCACGATAATATCGAGAAGGCGGAAGCGGCCGCTGATTTTTTCGGAGAAGAGGAAGTAGGAATCGTGGTGCACTGCGGCGACATGGTCGCTCCCTTTACAGCGGAGCTGTTCGATAGAGGGTTCGAGTTCCACGCTGTCAGGGGGAACAACGACGGTGAGTGGAACCTCAGGGAGGCTGTAGAAGGGTTCGGTGTGTTCCATGGAGAGGTAGCGGAGCTAGAGTTCGAAGGATCAAGCATCGCATTCTACCATGGAACGGAGGAGACTATCGTTGATGGTCTGGCATCAAGAGACTACGACTATGTCTTCAGAGGTCATACTCACGAGAAGTCGATAAGAGAATTAGATGGTTCCATAATAGTAAATCCTGGCGGCATCAGGCTTCCGGGACAGGATGAAGAGTTTCATGTAGCGGTACTGGATTTGAAAACCGGTGAAGTCGAGTTCCATCACGTTCACGGATGAGCTACTTCTGTCCTGACTGCGGCGGCGAGATGGAGTATCAGGGTTACAGGATGCTTTTTCTCACCTGCATCGAATGCGGTGAAACCTTCCATATCGACGAGTGCGAGACGGAGGAGTAGTTCGAGAATTTTTAAGACTCGTATACAGCAGACTCTTATGGTGCAGGAAGTGGAAAGGACTGAATTCAAGAAGCGGCTGGAGGAAGCCGACCAGAGTTACGGATTCATGAGACGGATATCGCATGAAAATAAAGATAACGAAGGAGATCTTTCGGGCGTTCCTTTTGTCGTAAAGGACGCGATCTGCACTGAAGGTGTGGTTACCAGCGCTGGATCGAAGATAATCGAGGATTACACGCCGGTGTTTGACGCCACAGTAGTGGAGAGGCTGAGGGAAGCTGGCGCAGAGTTCTACGGCAAGACTCACCAGGACGAGTTCGGATTCGGGACTTTCTGCACCAACTGCGCTTTTGAAACGCCGAAGAACCCACACGATTCCGAAAGAGTGGTCGGTGGTAGCAGCGGTGGCGGCGGGGCTGTAGTGGCGGCTATGGATCAGCCTGTTATCTCTATAGGCGAGTCTACGGGAGGCTCGATAACCAACCCGGCAGCTTACAACGGCGTGGTCGGGGTTACGCCTACTTATGGTAGAGTCTCACGTTACGGCCTTATAAGCTACGGTAACTCTCTGGACAAGATCGGAGTGCTTTCAGGATCCGTAAAGCTGGCTTCGAAGGGCCTGGAAGTAATAGCAGGAAAAGACGGGAACGACCAGACGACCTCTGAAAAGGAAGTTCCGGAGTTCTCAGATCTTGAAGAAGTTGAAGACCTCAGGGTAGGAGTTCCGAAACAGTACGAGGAGCTCGAGGGAATCGAAGAAGGCGTCAGAGAGAATTTTGAAGAGTCTCTAGAGCTTTTAAAGGAGAACGGCGCCGAGATCGAAAGAGTAGATCTGCCCACGCTGAACCCGGATGTATCGCTCGCTGCTTACTACGTCCTGGCGATGTCGGAGGCCTCCACTAACCTGGCGAAGTTCTCGGGGATGAGATACGGCATGGAAAAGGACCCGGAGCAGTTCGAGGACTACGATGACTACTTCTCCGCGGTCAGGACTGAAGGCTTCGGAGAAGAGGCGAAGAGGAGAATACTTCTCGGAACTTACACCAGGATGGCGGGCTACAGGGATCAGTACTACGTTAAGGCCGCGGAGGTCAGACAGAAGATAATAAATGAGTTCAAGGAGGCATTCGAGGATCATGACGTGCTGGTTTCTCCATCGATGCCGAACATTGCCCCGAAGATAGAGGAGGTCGAGGACCTGCCTCCGCACGAAGTTTACGCGATGGACGCTCTCACCGTCGGACCGAACCTCGCTGGAGTGCCAATGGTTTCAGTTCCTAACGGGGCTACCGAGGGAATGCCGACAGGATTCCACATAGTTGCGGACCATTTCGAGGAGAAGAAGATGCTTGACGTTGCTTACAGCTTCAGGAAGCTCAGAGGTGATGAGAAATGAGCGACGAAGTAATGATTGGCCTGGAGACTCACGTGCAGCTCAATACGAATTCAAAGCTGCTGTGTGGGTGTGCCAACGATCAGGGAGGAGATCCGAATGAAAACGTCTGTCCTACCTGCCTCGGCCATCCTGGGGCGAAGCCGCGCCTCAACGGAGCAGTTATAGACCAGGCAATGAAGCTGGCAGAGGCCCTCCGTTGCGAGATCAACGGGGATGTTTTCTTTTCGAGAAAGACCTACTTCTATCCTGACATGTCCAAGAACTTCCAGACGACTCAGTACGAGCTACCAGTCGCTGAAGACGGAAGTTTTGAGGTCGACATAGAGGACAGGAAGATAGAGGCAGGAATAACTAGAATTCACATCGAGGAAGATCCGGCGAGGCTTGAGCACGCCGGAGGCGATGTATCGGGTTCGGAGTACACATTGGTGGACTACAACCGCGCAGGAACTCCGCTACTCGAGATAGTGACGGAGCCGGTATTTTCAAGCCCGGGAGAAGCCAGGGCGTATCTCAAGCAGCTCGCGAGGGTGCTGGAGTATCTCGGCATCTACTCGCCGGACAGCGAGTTTTCCATAAAGAGCGACGCCAACATCTCGATCGAGGGAGGAGCCCGGGTAGAGGTCAAGAACATAACAGGAACGAAAGAGGTGGAAAAAGCCCTGAGCTACGAGATCTCGCGGCAGAAACAGCTTTCAAGACGGGGAGGCGAGGTCGAACAGGAGACTCGAAGCTTCAACAGCGAGATGGGATCTACTACCTCGATGAGGCAAAAGGAATCCGAGGAGGACTATGGCTATATTTTCGAGCCCGATCTTACGAGACAGCGACTGGATGAGAACAAACGGAAGGAGATAGGTAGTAAAATCCCCGAGCTTCCGAGACAGAAGTCCGAGAGGTTCAGGTCGGAGTACGATATATCTGACAAGCTCGTGGAGTCGCTGGTCGCGGTCCCGAAGATGGCGGAGGACTTCGAGAAGTTGGCAGAAAAACACGACCCCGAAATCGTTGCTTCATGGATGACAGGAGAGCTCAAGAAGACGCTGAACTACAACGAGATCAGCTACTCCGAGTCAGGACTGAAAACGGAGTGGATAGGATTTGTTGTAGGACTGATAGAGGAAGACACGATCTCGGACAGGAACGCCGAAAAGGTCCTCAGGGAGATAGTCGAGGATCCGAGACACCCGGAGGAAGTCGTGGAGGATAGGGATCTGCTGAAGGCAAGCGACGACAGGGTTGATGAGGTTGTATCCGCCGTGATTGAAGAAAACCAGGAGGCAGTGGAGGACTACAGGAACGGAGATGATGAAGCAGTCAACTTCCTGGTGGGACAGGTCATGCAGGAGTCGGGCGGCAAGGCCGATCCAAAAACTGCCAGAGAGAAGATCCTGGAGGAGCTGCAATGAAGGCGGACGAGTTCCTCGATGCTGCCGGCGTAGAGTACGAAGAGGTGGTTCAGGACGAACCGACCAGAAGCTGTGATGACGCCGCCAGGGCAAGGGGCGTTGAGACCGCCCAGATAGTAAAGTCCCTGATTATCAGGTCGAATGGAGAAAAGCTCCACGTCCTGGTTCCGGGCGACCGCGAGCTGTCGGAGAAGAAGCTGGGAGCGGAGTACCGGATGGTTCCTCCGGAGGAAGCGGAGGAGATCACGGGTTTCGAGCCCGGCACGGTTCACCCTTTTTCGACAGAGCTGTATCACCTTGTGGACGAAAGAGTCTTCGAAAGAGAGAGGTTATCACATACGGTCGGCGAGAAGAAGCGCGGAGTTATAATTGACGGAGAAAGTTTCAGGGAAGCGCTCGAATCGGCTGGGTTCGAATTCGAGGTAGAGGATCTGGTAGTGTCGAACGAAAGGGACCTGGAAGAACTGGATCTTGAGAGAAAAGGAGCCAGGTTTGTCGTGGAGAACGGGTACCGTCGCGAGTTCAGGCAGCTATCTTCTGACTTTGAACCCGGAAGAGTACTGGAGGTTCTCAAGGAGTTCGACAGGCACGAGATAGAGGTCGAAGTAGAGAAAGCCCAAAAAATACTGAAAAGGATGGAAAGCCAGACACACATGCAGAAGCTGGTGGAGGAGCTCGTTGAGACCGGCGAGATGCCGGATGAAGGCGATGACGATGGCTTCGATCTGGAGAGCGTAGTTGAAGAGGCCGTGGAGGACAACCCAGAGGCAGCGGACGACTACATGAACGGCAAGGAATCCGCGCTGAACCACCTGCTCGGACAGGTCATGCAGGAGACGAACGGCCGTGCGGACGGCAACAGGGCTAGAGAGCTTCTCGAGGAGGAGCTGGATGGAAGTCAGTGACTTCAAGGAGCAGCTGGAGTCGGATGACGTCGCCAGGCAGCGCTACGGTATGTTCAAGGTTCTAGAGATCGTTCTCGCAGAAGAGGTTGATATTTCTGAACAGCCTATCAAGCAGTTGAAACAGGAACAGGGCTACCTCTACAAGCTGGTGCAGGAGTTCCTCAACTCGTCCAGCACTTATGAGAAAAGAGATAAACTGGGAGAAATAGCTGACTTTGCTGATATTGATCTTCCTTAGCTATTTTTTCCTCCACAAAATTGCATCTGCGTGGTTTTCTAGGATCTAATGTCTTCATTTAAATCTCGCTCCTCAGATACGCCGGAATCACTCCGGCTGAATCAGCTTCAGTCCTACCTCGAAGTCTTCATCGTCCTTCACCAAGCGGAAGGGGACTACGTCTTCGAAGGGTTGATATACCTGCCACTCGTCTCCTTCCAGGGCCAGTCCGTCTTCTTCCTCGATTGAGGCCGCTAGATTTCGCAGGAATTCGGCCGCATCGTCGCTCTCCAGCCTGAGCTCTTTCTCGAACTTGCTGTCGGTCACGCGAACATCTCTTCCGGCATCATCTTGCCGTCGGCCAGGAAGTCCTTCTCCGCTCCGAGGTTCCCTTCCCTGAGGTCCTCCACCGCATCGTGCATGTCCTCCATGCTAACCCTGGCCTCGGAAGGATCCTCGTGTCTCTCGAGAGCGTTGACAGCCGACTGCTTCACTATCTGCTTTATGTCCCGGCCGGTGAAGTCTTCCTCGAGCTCCTCTGCTATTATGCGCAGGTCGGTCGACTCTTCGAGGTCTATCGACCTTGTCTGTACCTGGAGTATCTCCTTCTTCGCCTCGGTCTCCGGCACAGGTATCTCCAGCGCGTTGCAACGGTTCAGAAGCGCTGGGTCCATCACGTCCGGTTTGTTGGTGGCAAAGATCGAGATCACCTCTCCCTCGGACTCCGTGTCGAGTCCATCAAGCTCCGAGAGGAGCTGGCTCATGGTTCTCTCCACCTCCTCTCCTCCGTGACGCCGGTCGTCCAGTCTTTTCTTCGCGACCGCGTCGATCTCGTCGATAAAGACTATTGATGGTTTCTCGCTGGCTCTGGCCTGTTCATACAGTCTTTTCACCTTCTTCGCTCCCTCGCCGATGAACTTCTCCACCAGCTGCGGACCGTTTATCATGAACATCTCGGCGTCGTACTCGTTCGATAGCGCCTTCACGAGGTGGGTCTTTCCTGTCCCAGGCCTTCCGACCAGCAGGATGCTCTTGTCCATCTCCAGTCCCCAGTCCTGGATTTTATCCCTCTTCTCCGAGTCCAGCTGGGCTCCTACGTTTGATTTGAGGCTCTTTATGACGCTGTCGAGGCCTCCAACGTCCTGGAAGGTCACGTTCGTTCTGACGTCCTCGAAGACGGCGTCCTTCGACTTGTCGACGACATCCGTGACCTTAAACGTGTTGGGATCAAGCGCGACCTCCGTGCCTGCTGTAAGATCCTCGGGATCGTAGTTCTCCGGCACCTCGACGCCGTATCGACCTTTCATGTTTCCGCTGGCCTCCACCCAGACTCGGTCTCCGTCAAACTCGTTCACCACGACGCCCCGCAGTACAGGGGTTTTCAGTGGAGTGCCGTTCGGGTTCTGCTGCTTCGGCTGTCCCTTGTTGAAGTACTGCGGGAACTGAACCCTCTGTTTCTTACCTGATTTGTTTTTGTTCTCCTTCTTGTCCTTCGTCTGGGTCTCGTCCTCAGTCATGATATTCTTCACCTTCGATCGAACTGTCCTCAACAGCTCCTTCAGAATCTTCATTACAGGGTGTCACATGGAGTTTGTCTTTGTGACCTTTATAAAAAGATGAGAATCCAGATCGGCCAAGGCTGGTCTTACTCTCCTTCTATCTGTTCTCTTTCAGCTTCCTCTATTTTTTCTGCTTCGGTTAAGACCTTGAAAGCCTGTTCCAGCTGCTCTCTGACCTCATCTACAGCCTCCTCAATTTTTCTTACTTCTTTATCCATTCCCTTCAACATCTCCCTCGCTTCTTCCGTCAGGTACTCTGCCTGCTCGACCTCCTCTGCAAAGCTCATACTTAGTTATGACCATGATTCCTTCAAAAATGTTTCAAATATCGTGGGCAAATTTAGGGTCGCTGAGAAATAAATCCGTAAAAAGAAAATTCATCGTCAGATATCGAGTGATTCTGCCACGGCTTCGCCGACTTGCTCGTGCTTCTGCTCGAAGAGGTAGATGAAATCCTCAGCGAAGTACGCTAGCGAAACAAAAACTGCGTTAAACGCCAGCAAAAGGCTGTCGCTTGTAGCAATACTCCAGCTATCGCGTATAAAGTTGATAGAGAACTCCTGCACCATCATTTCCATCCCAAGAACCGGATAGAATGGCTTGATAACGCCACCGTTGAACAGATCCACAAGCATGTGACCCACCAGGACAACTAGTAGCAAAAGGGAAAGCGACTGGTACCTTACCCCGTCCTCTCGGCGGAATGCGATGTAGAAGAGAGTCAGAGGAAGAAGCACCGCGACGAAGACGTTGTGGAACGCTCTCGGAAATGAGAAAAGCAGGTGGTCGATGTCGATAAGGACCCCTGCCAGCGCTACTGCGGCCACATCCCATATCCTGTGCTTGAGCCGGGGATTGATCGACATTCCGGCAAGGAAGGAAACCACGAAATGGAATAGGCTGTCCATGCATACCAACTTGGGCTTCTGAGTTGAAAAAGTACACGAGCCCGCAGGGATTTGAACCCTGGACCTAGCGGTATCTTCTGGGAGGCGGTTGCCTCTGAAACCTTTTCCCGGGTCGCGGGAACTGAAGGTTCCGAAGCCGCTCGCTCTGTCCGGGCTGAGCTACGGGCCCACATTCCTTCCAGGCGACAGTGGCTGTTATAAATAGTTTAGTATTCCGGTAAGAGGGGCTGGTCGGCTGCAGGTTTGGACCAATGCGTTCGTCGGTAGACTCTCCCGGTATGTGACAGTTATTAGCATTAACTAAGTAACAACAAACATGAAAAGGAGGAAGTACCTCAAGGATGCAGGGGCGGCCGCCCTCACGACAGCGGGATATTTCGCAGCCCGGCGTACCTGTCTACCGGCGGACAACTCTCCTTTTACCGCGAACATAGATATCTACGAGGTCGGTGGAGACAGTAATGGGGTTTCTCCAGGCCATGTCGTGGGAGATCTTGCCAGAAGAGTTTTTGATCGTATTAACAGGGAGGTAAGGAACGAAACTCAGGTTGATGTCAAAGTGAAGTCCCTGGAGGAGACTCTAGAGGGAGATAGCATTGAGCAGGTTTACGATTCCTGGGGAGAGATGGAGGAAACCGCTTCCGGCGAGGCGAACCTCTACATCCATCCCGGAGACCTTGAGGGCGAAAGCCTGGGTCTGGGCGCCAGCGGGCCGGAATGCTTTCCGGGAACGTGCGGTAACAGGTACAGCAGCGACACCTCACACTCCGTGATGATCAACGGAGAGAAGCTGGAATGTATCGACAGAGCTCCTCTGGAGGTGGTTATGAAAGACTCCAGAGAGAGAGTGGGGGAGCGATCTACGATCCTCCAGCCAGAATGGCCATTGTCGGAGTCCACGAAATATTTCACAATCTCGGTGCGCATCACGAGTACGCAGGAGAGCGGAGACAGGATATCACGACGGAAGAAGGATCGATAACGGAAGTAACGAACAGCCTGATGACACCGGAGTTCGACCTCTGGAGCTACTCTGCCCCGGAGATAGTAAAGTGGAGCGCGGTACCATCCTATAGGAACGCAAGGGAGGTCTTTGAGCTGGAGAGGGATATAGGTCTGGTCTGAAGATTTGACAGGTAGACTCGCATTGTGGTCAGATAGCTGTGGTGGAGACCGGATCCCTAAATGAAAATAACTTAAAATCTGGCTGTTTCGAAAATCTGTGTCATTAGCTGAAGATCTAGGGAGCCGGAACTCTAGGAGGAACGAGAACCCGTGGAGTCGGGAGCTGCCAGAAGACTATGCATCTGAAGCCGCATCGAGAGCTTCCGAAGAGGATGAGTTCGGTCACAGGTGGACGATAGTGGGAAATATACCTGCCTTCAGGACTTCTGGTGTCAGTATAGCAGATGAGATGGGAAGACCTCAGACAAGAGGTGATGAGGGGGTTGACCAAAGAGATCTGAAGAAAGGCTACAACAAATTAAACAGGTCATTTTCAGGCAGAGAAGATTACTATCTTCTTGGTATCAGGAAGGAGTGTCTGCGGACGTTCACTGATGCTGAAGCGGGTGACGAGATAGTTGCCGGTGCCGCCTACTTCGACAGCTTTGAACCGGAGCCGTGTCTGGTCTGTTCCTACGAGGAAGCTTTCAGTAGGTTGGATAGCGATGAGTTCGAGAACACCTGGAGAAGCTTTGATGACTGGAAAGGGCACACAGATTACGAGGTTCTTATGGATGAAGTTAGCCAGACGATGTGGGGCGAGGGTCCCTCTCCGGCGATAGCTCCATTCATAGCCCAAGAGGAGAGCGGCGGTCTTATAATCTCATCCGAAAGGCAGCTGGTTCTGGGCTCCGACGGCAGCAGTTTCGCTGAAGGCTACGACAACTCGCACCTGAAGCCTGGGGAGGCTACAGGGTGAATCCATGACGGACCTGAAGGGATTCGAACCCTCGACTTCGAGGTATCTCCGTCGAAGATCATAGATCTTCTTGAACCGCCAGCCTTCAATTGCCAGGCCAGCGGCCCTAGGAACCTCGCGCTCTGTCCGGCTGAGCTACAGGCCCTCCTGTAGCCTTGCTAATCGCAGGCTTCTTATAATTTAAATCACTTCAGGTATATCTTCTGGTCAGGTTTGAATTTATGCCCTGGGAGAACCTCGGCACTCCTTTCCCATTCAACCAGTGTCTCCTAAGAAACTGCTTTACACTGATCCATATATAATTGTATTTTTCGTTGCTGCAGTTTATATTCTAGAACCACGTCATTTAGTGGGACTTTATTTGATAGTATCTGTGCGGCTCTGCCGGGAGAGTTGATTACAGGTACATCAATCCTTGATCTCTTCCATTCTCCTGAATATCCATCTGTCGGGACCTCCTCATCAGGTCTTCAGGGAGGCCTGGTGGTGGCCTTCAGCTCTATCTCTGTTGGATAGCTCTCCGTGTTCTGTAAAGCTCTCGGACCTGGAATATCGCCTACTTCCGTTTTTCAAGTCGCTACCAGCGGTAGGCTGTAGCCTGAATCGTTGAAGGTCAGGTCTTACTGCCCAGACCGGTCACCATTTGTAGACAGAGGCCGATCCTCGCTGATGCCCTAGCCACGGTTATAGTTCTTCTCTTATTCCGTAATTGCCTCTATCTGGTAGGTTTTCTGGCACTGAGGGTATCCCTCGCATCCCCAGAAGTATCCGTACCGCCCCTCCTTTATCTTCATGGGCATCCCGCAGTCCGGACAGGCTACCTCTCTCGGATCCCTGTCCCTGTGGTTCTTGCATACGGGCTGTCCCTCCCCGTTGGTCTTCGTCGCCGACTCGCCGCAGAAGACGCACTTCGTCATCCTGGTTTCTCGCTTGGCCATATTGTTCCTGGGACCGTACATCTTTTGTAGATTGAGATCTGGGGTTAACCATGCAGGTATTCTGTTTCGGCCACTCGATAACCCAGGGCTTCTGGGATCCTGGCGAAGGATGGGTCGCGCGGCTGAAGCAGGAGCTGGACAGGAGATCGCTCGAGGGCGACGAGTACTTCGAGGTATACAATCTCGGTGTCTCGGGCGATGACTCGGGAAATCTGCTCGAACGGTTCAGGCCGGAGATCGAGGCCAGGCTGTGGGAGGAGGTCGGGACCATAGTGATCCTACAGGTAGGGGCTAACGACACGATCCGGGAAGAAGGCGAGCTCTGGACGGGTCCGGAAGAGTTCAGGTCGAATCTGAGAGAGCTGATCGACCAGGCTAAATCCACGGCGGACAGGGTCTATGTCATTGGAGAGGCTTATACAGCGGTCGAGGGCCAGATACCGTGGACCGACTCCGATCAGAGAATGAAGGACGAGAGGCTCCGAAGTTACGTGGAAATACAGAGACAGGTGTGTGATAGCGAGGACGTTGAGATGATAGACCTGAGGAAAGCAGTATCATACGGGGAGTGGGAGCAAATGCTGGAGGACGGTCTTCACCCTGACGCCCGCGGACACCGGTTCATCTTTGAGAGTCTCGAAGAGGCTATGGATATACTGTAGAGAAGCCTCTATGACTTCAGGCTCGGTCAAAAATTACTTAGAGGGCTATTCTTTTCTCTTCTCCTTAACGTATTCGGACGCGTTCAGAGCTGCCATGCATCCCTGACCGCTCGAGACCGAAAGCTGCTGCGCTCCCCTGTTCGTGACGTCGCCCGCGGCGTAGATTCCGTCGTGCGAAGTCTGCATTTCGTCGTCCACGACTATGTAGCCGGAGTCGTCGGTATCCGCCAGGTCCGTGACGTCGGAGTTTGGTATAGTGCCGATCTCCACGAAGGCTCCCGCCACCTCGAGTTCCCTGACCTCTCCGTCCCTGTCGTACCTCACTCCCTGGAGTAGATCGTCTCCGTAGAACTCCCTGGTGTCGGCTCCGCGGATTATCTCGACATTCTCGTCCTTCAGCACCTTGTTTATGGTTATTTCCTCTCCCGAAAGATTTCCGGACCTCGAGAGCAGGTAGACTTTTGATGCAACGTCCGAGAGGTAGTCCGCGGCCTCCGTGCCGGCGTAGCCGCCTCCGATCACGGCCACCTCCTCGCCCTCGTAGAGCGGTCCGTCACAAACCGCGCAGTAGGCCACTCCACGGTTCTCGAACTCGTCCTCGCCCGGGACGTTGAGCCTCCTTCTCGAGCCTCCCGTGGCTAGTATAACGGACAGGGCCCTTAGCTTCTCGCCGTCCTCCTTCTCCACCACAAACACGTTTCCGTCCTCCCTGACGTCAACCACCCTGTTGCCGACCTGCTCCTCTATCTCATACTCTCTCATGTGTTCGACGTATCTGTCAGCCAGGTCAGGTCCGGATATGGACTTGAAGCCGAGGTAGTTCTCGACCACGTCGGTGTTATTTATCTGTCCGCCGTACCCGTCGGTAACCACCGTTGGATCGACCCCACTTCTCTTGGCGTATATGGCGGCCGTCAGGGCAGCCGCCGCACCCCCCACTATAACCATTTCTCTCACGTCTTCCATACCTTCTGTGTCTCGACCAGATTTTTAACTCAAACAAATAATTGATTATCATGGACGTCGAAGATATCAGGGAGAAGCTGGTGTACAGGGATCTCGGACATCTTGAGATTGCTCTCATATCGCTAGTCTTCGTGACCGCCACCATTCATCTGTACGTCGGGCTGACCACCGGCTCCAGGATGCTTCTGCTGGCGGCCCTAGGCTTCTACGCCGGGAAGCTTCTTTTCACTCTACTGCCGGAATACAGGCAGGTACTGGCAGCGCTGGTCGTTCCTTACACCGGTTACCAGATGCTGCGTTACTACCAGTTCTACGGCCTGGAGATAGGTCCGCTAGCCGGGCTTGACAAGCTGGTTCAATTGGTGCTCATCCTTCTGGCTGGCGAGTACATCAGGCGCAACTCCGATCTCGGTCTCATGGGATGAGCCTGTTTTAAACAGCTTCCGGTGAAAACTGTAAACAGCGGCGTTGGTCCAGTGGCTAAGACACGTGCTTGCCATGCGCGTAACCCGGGTTCAAATCCCGGACGCCGCATCGATCCCTTGGAGATCGCATGCTCCAAGCAGCATTCGGGTTCAACTGCTGCACGCCGCATGTCTTTGGACGGTTACTTCTTAACTATTCCTGAATAAGGGTGGAAAGGTATTTTCTCGTTGTAGGAAGAAGAGATACCTAAGTGGATCTTAAGGAATATCTATCTATTTCGGTCTCGTAACTTTCACATAAGAGTTATGATTTTTATAGTTTCTGTAAGTGTTATGGCAACTACTATTTCTGTGGATGAGGACACCCGCGACCAGTTAAAGAAGCTGAGTGAAAGAGGCGAGAGCTATGATGATATAGTGAAAAAGCTTATCGACCGGTATATCGAGAGCCGTTACCAGAAACTGGAAGAAGATCGTGGAGAATTCGAAACACTTGATTGATTAAGTTGGAAGTGAGGTTGCATCCGGATATAAGGGATTATCTTGATGAGTTGAAGTACTCAGACACAGATAGGAGTGAGAATTCACTAAAGAAGCTCGGAGAAGACCCCTACAGAAGTAGACCTAAATGCGATATCAAGAAGCTGAAAGGTAAGGACAAAGAAATGTACAGACTATGGATCGGAGACCATCGGTTCGAGTACTTTGTAGAGGATAACAAGGTTTGGGTAATTGAAGCATTCAGGAGAGGCCGAGGCTATCGGTGATTTGATTTAGGCCAGAAAATATCTATATATTTCATCAATGTATGGGGGGTCAAATCCCGGGCGGTGCAGAGGTTCCCTCGAGTTCCGCCTCTTCCAGGATGTGACTCTCCATCGCGTCCGGGACCTATTCTATGGTCACGTCTCATGGAAGGTCGATCGGTGGTCGGACCTGCTTACCCGGCGGTTAGCTTAAGTTAAATATAGATCTATTTCGAATGTTGAATTGGTGATTAAGGGATTCCGGACGTCTTCTTAGTGGGCGACATAGGAGGGACGAATGACGATCTGGCTGCTGTCGAGGTATCGGAGCAGGGCCTAGAGATAGTTTTCAAGGAGGACAGGAGCACCCGGAGACATCAGGACTTTTCAAAGGTTGTGAATGACTTCCTGGAGGACCTGCGTGAAGACATGGAGATTGAGGTCGATTCAGCGTGTTTCGCGGTAGCAGGCCCTGTAGAGAATCAGAGGGTCGAGATGCCACATACCGATCTGACAATCGATGCTGACAGACTTGAGAAGGAGACGGAGCTGGAGGAGGTACGGGTAATCAATGACTTCGATGCGATAGGTTACGCGGTAAACATACTGGACGGGAAGGACCTCAGGCAGGTCCAGAAGGGCCATCAGAGAGCTCAGAAGCCGATAGCTGTAGTGGGAGCTGGAACAGGGCTCGGCAAGAACCTGGTGATATACGATGAACACATCGATACCTATGTTCCGCATTCCTCGGAGGGCGGTCATGCCGACCTGCCTGTTACGAGTGAGGAGGAGCTGGAACTGGCCGAAATGATAAAGCGGGAGCACGGTATTGAGAGCGAGGTCGCCTATGAACACGTTCTGTCTGGCCAGGGGCTGGAGAACATCTACAGCTTCCTGCACTCAAAGTATCCCGAGGAAGAACAGAATCTGAATGCCAGAGAGATATCAGAAACAAAGGAGGAAAATCCGTGCAGCCGTGAGACCTTTGACAAGTTCATCGAGTTCTACGCCAGATGCTGCAGGAACTACGTGCTTGACACGCTTCCGGAGAACGGCCTCTATATAGTTGGCGGGATAGCAGCGAAGAACCCGGAAGAGTTCGATCAGCGGTTCGTGGAAGAGTTCCGGAATGCCTCTCCGCAGTTCCATCAACTGCTCTCCGAGATACCTATCAGGGTGGTCACCAATTATGATATCTCGCTGAAAGGGGCAGCACACGCTCTACAGATAGAATAAGAAGAAAATGAGAAGTGAATTCAAGCCCCTTCAAGGCTGTGGTTTCCGAACTTGTGTCGGAGCAGCGTGATTATCTGGGCCTGGTAGTTCGGGTCATCCTGAGACCTCAGACGGGCGTC
>JBDGRC010000073.1:0-6209 GCA_042218495.1 Candidatus Nanohaloarchaea archaeon
TCCTCATCTTCATGCTACAGGGAGAGGCGAAAGGTTTCGGCGACTTCTCCGACAAACAGAAGATGAGCGCCAAGTGCCAGCTGAAGTTCCAGGAGTACCGCCAGCACATCACCTGTTACGAGGCCGGTGGTACTAGATATGCCAAGACCAAAGACGACCAGACTGCCACTGTTGCGAACACTCCGGTGGAGCTCGGGGACTTGGACTGTGATACAAGCAACTGGAACGACCGTATATGCCCTGAGTGATTTCTGGACTAGAGCCCCAGTATTTCCTCTATCCTCCTTTCCAGCTCCCATATCTCGCCGTCTTCGAACTCTCTATCGGTGTTGACACCGATTAACGGGACAGGATTCATGGTGTGGGAAGTATTGGGCGAGTCCTGGCTCTCTCCCATGTCCTCGCAGTTGCCGTGGTCGGCGGTGATGAGCAGGACGTAGTCTGTTTCTTTCACGGTGTCGACCAGTCTTCCGATGTTCCTGTCAACGGTCTCCATGGCGGTTATGGCGGCGTCAAGTTCGCCGGTGTGGCCGACGAGGTCGCCGTTGGCGTAGTTAAGCAGTATGAACTCGCGGTCGCCGGCTTCCACGGCATCGATGACGATATCAGTGGTCTCGTCCGCGTGCATCTCGGGCGCCTGGTCGTACGCCTTGATCTTGTCGGACTCTATGAACTCTCGCTTCTCGTGCTCGAACTTGAGCTCTCTCTGACCGTTAAAGAAGTAGGTGACGTGCGGGATTTTCTGGGACTCGGCCACCCTCAGCTGTGACATGCCCGCCTCCTCGATTTTCTCGCCGAGAGTGTCCTCAACTATCTTTTTCTGGAATAGTACCGGGTTGTCGAAGTCCTTCCGGTACAGGAACATCGAGGTGAAGCCTGGCCTGACCGGGTTTTCGAACTCGCTGAAGTCCTGCTTGAGAAAGGCCTCGACTATCTGCCGCTCCCTGTCTGCGCGGAAGTTGTAGAAGACGAGCTCGTCGCTGCTTTCTATGCCTTCGAAGTCCTCACTGGCCGAGGGCTGTATGAAGTAATCGTACTCGCCGTCGTCATAGGCTTTCTGCACCGCCTCTCCCGGCTCTTCGAACTGGAAGCCTTCGCCTTCCGCCATCGCACGGTAGGCTTTCTCTGTACGGTCCCAGTTGTGGTCCCTGTCCATGGAATAGTACCTGCCCATGACGGTGGCGATTTCTGCGCTGTACTCTTCGCACCAGTCCTCAATCATCTGAAGGTACTTCTCTGCGGACTTGGGAGCCACATCCCGCCCATCGGCGAAGCAGTGGACGTAGATATCGTCGATATCGTATCCTGAAGCGATTTCAAGCAACGCCTCAAGATGGTCTATGTGGCCGTGTATGCCGCCATCGCTGATTATGCCGGCGAAGTGTACTGCGGTGCCGTTTCCCTCTGCCCTTGTCAAAGCAGACTTCAACGCCTCTTTTTCCCTCAACCTATCGTCCTCGATAGCCTGGTTTATACGGGTAAGTCTCTGAGGTACCTTCCGGCCGGCTCCTAGGTGGAGGTGACCGACTTCGCTGTTGCCTGTGTACCCCTCCGGTAGGCCTACAGCAGGCCCTGATGCATCGAGTCTCGCGAAACCTTGTTCCATAAGCGAGTCCAGGTTGGGGGTCTCTGCGATTCTGAAAGCGTTTCTGTCGTCTTCTTCTCTTAGTCCGACGCCATCCATGACGACGAGAACGACTGGTCTCATAAGGAATTCTTGTGCAGCGACGTTTAATTAATCAAAAGGCCGGTATCAACGGAATTTATTAACGAGGCGGACAATACTTGATATAGATGAAATCGCCGGTCAAGAAACGTCTTGAGGAAGCAAAGCAGGAGCTCGACGAACAGAAGAAAAAAGAGGGCGTAAAGGTCAATACACCGGAGAAAAGCATCGTCGACAAGACTCTTTCTTCCATAAACGACGAGATGGAGGAGCCGAAGGAAACCGACTCCATCCAGGACCCGGAGCTGAAAGAGAAGCTCTCCCAGCTCGAAGACGCTGTCGAAAAGGCGGAGTCACACCAGGAAAACGAAGGGCCGGACGCGACCGGCAGACAGCAGATAGAAGAGGAAAAACCTCGCCCGGATTCCTCTGAGACCCCTCCCGAGACCTCGGAGGCTCCGGAGCTGAAGGACGCGGTCGAAGAGATAGAGACCGACGTCGAGAAAATCGGAGAAGAAGTTGTGGAAGAAGGAAGCAAAGCCGCAGATGTCGACACTGGTGGAGAGACGCCAGATTTAGATGACGAGGCCGGACCGGAACCCGGCGACCAGTCGGAGGAAAACACTCCGGATGAACACGAGGATGCTCAGGAAGAATATCAAGGGCCCTCGGAGGAACACGAAGAGGTCGAAGAGCCGGAACAGCCCGGGCATGAGGAGCCAGAACCAGGGATGGAGGAAGACACGGGAATCGGACAGGAACGTGCCGAGGCTCTCGAAGACCGCATAAACGAGCTTGAAGAGAGACTTGCCGAGGAGGAATCAGTGGAGCTTTCCCGTATAAATGACCTTGAAAGGCGGCTGGAGAGCATGGAGCTTGACAGCCACGATGAAGAGGTCTGGGAAAGGATAGAGCAGCTTGAATCCCGGATGGAGTCGATGCAGACCCCGCAGGTGCTTGACGACCGGCTGACAGAGCTCGAGGATATCGTGATGAACCCCGAGAAGCATATAGAGCAGCTCGTGGATGCCGGCCTCGAGGAAAAACTGGAACGGGAGACCGGGGAACTGGAGAGTGTCGAAAACGAACTCAAGCGTCTGAAGGAGAAGATGGACGCCCAGACCGACCGGCTGGCGCAGAACCAGGAAAGGCTGGAACAGGAGGTCGAGAACACCCAGTCCGAAAAAGTCGGGGAGCTGGAGAAGAAGCTGGACGAGCTATGGGAGGCGTTCGACGAGGAAGTCGCCTCGCTTGAAAGACGCATCCACGACAACGAGGAGGACGTAGAAGAGCTGACAGAGGATCTTGTGGAGCTTACAGAGATGATAAAGTCCTCGTTCAACCGGTAGAGTTTTAACATTTTGAGTACTTCTCAGTGTTAAAGGGATAGAGGCATGTCAGACGACGTTATATTCGGTGATGAAGAGGATTCTGATGATTCAAAGCAGGATGTTCTTTTCGGCCAGGACGACGAAGAGGATGAGGCAGAAGAAGCCGTAAATGGAGACACAGAGGAACCTGAAGAAGATCCAGGGGTCGAAGAACAGGATATGGAAGAAGACGAAGATCAAGAAGATATCGAAGAAGATACTGGAAGCGAGGATGGAGAAGATGAGGTGCTCCTCGGAGACGACGAAGAAAAAGAGGAGGACGAGGAAGAAGTGCTTCTGGATGAGGAAGATGAAGATGACGGAGAGGTCGAAGTAGACGAGAACGGCTCCGTGGAAGAAGAATCTCTTGACGAGATGGAGGAACGGCTCCAGGAGCTGGAAGAACGGTTCGAGGAGCTGAAGAGAGACGACATCGAGGACCGTGTGGCGGACATTGAAGAACACGACATCGGCTCGCTCGCTGACGAACTTGAGAAGCTCGGCCGGAAGATAGACGACCTTGAAGACATGGAGGAAAAGGTAGCGGAGTACGGTGAAGACCCTGGTCTCGAGGAAAAAATAGAGGAGCTCGAATCCGATTTCGGTGAACGCCTCGAAGAGCTCCGGTCCAAGATGGAAGAAGTAGAGGAGAGAAAGGAGATCGACCAGCTGGAGAAAGAGCTGGAGGAAGTAAAGGACCGGCTCGCGGAGAAGTCCGACCTGGTCAAGGATATACAGAACAAGGTAGACGAGAGATACGAAGAACTCCAGGAAGAGCTTGACAGTCTTGAGGATACCGGTCCAGAGGAGCTGGAGAAGGAGCTGGAAAAAGTCAGGATAGACATAGAGAACCTGGAGAACTCGGTTGACAGCCTTCAAGAAGAGCATCAGGAGAACGATGTCTCAAAGCTCAGAGAAGAGGTCGACCACCTTAAGGACATAGTATCTGACTTCCGCTGGCTGTTCAATGATTTCGACGACCTGGCGCAGCTCAAACTGCTCTCGCAGGAAGAATACCGCGAACTGAAGAAGGACGAGAGCGGAAGCGAAGAAGTGCTGGAACAGATAAACGAAAGGCTGGGAGAACTGGTCTCCCGGGCACCGGAGAAAGATTCCCGCATCCAGAGGCTTGAAGCCAGGATAGAGGAACTCGAATCCCGTGGAGCCCCGGATGTAGAGCTGAATCCTCTCATCGACGAGATAGAGCGACAGGAAGAAGAGATACAGGACATAAGAGACGGGTACGAAGAGATGGGAGAGATGATGAAGCTCATCCTGAAAGAGCTCAGAGAGACCAGGAAACAGGCCTAGAGATTCTTACATGAAGCTTTCAAGCCCGGACTGCCGCGACTCCATCGCCTTCCGGAGCTTCTCAAGCCCGCTGTCCACACGCTTCTCGGAGAAATCGTGTTCATCAACCAGTATCTCCTTTATCCTCTCCTCGTCCGGCTCCCCGAAGCTGTAATCGACGTCCTCGACCGGCGGATCCCGGAAGAACTGGATTATGGTATCCGGATCTTTCTCGGATCCCCAGTCCACTTTATCGTCTTCGAGTATCTCCTCAAAGCTGTTGTACTCCCTCACCAGCTTTAGAGAGGTCTTTGGCCCGATACCCTCCACGCCGTCCGGGTTGAAGTCGGTGCCCATGAGCACGCCCATCCAGATAAGTTTCTCCTGTGTTATATCGAGCTGTTTCAGGACGTCTTCAAGTTCGATGCGCTCCGTGGATATCTCTTTTTTACCGCCGCTCGAGGTCTTCCTTGTCTTCCGGGTGGTGAGATTTCTGACCATGCGTTCGGCGCCGAACAACAGGCAGTCCCAGTCCTGCGAGGCAACGGCGTAGATGTCGCCCTCGTCGCTCCGGGTCATGTGTGCGGCCTGGGCCTCGCCCTCGCTAGGCGCCTGGATATAGGGAAGCCCCATGGCATCGAGCAGCTTCTTCGCCTCGACCAGCATCTCCTCGTTTATCTTGGATGACTGTGTCGCCTTCGAGTAAGCCTCTGATATCTTGCCTTCTTCCCTCAACTTCTTCCATTCCTCGCGGGCCTCCTCCCGCTTCTTTCTCCGTCTAGAAGACTCCTTCTGCTTCAGCTCGGGTGTCTCGCCGTCGAAGACGTACACCGGCCGGATGTTTTTCTCCAGCAGGTTGATGTTCCTGTAGAAAACGCCGGACAGATGCGATGTCACACGGCCCTGCGAATCCTTCAGTGGCGTGCCGTCCCGCTGCCTGATGATGGAGAGAAACTGGTATAGGGTGTTCATGGCGTCCACCGCCAGCTCGGTGTCGTGAAGCTCCTCGAAACTGATTTCTTCAGGCTCTATAAGGTCCCCAAGGTCGACTCCCATGGAAAAGGATTTACCCGGCGAAGCTTAAACAACATTATGGAACTCGAAACACTCTGCGACTACTGCGGCGAGAAAACCGCGGTCGCGAAGTGCGGGGTCTGCGGCTCGATGGTCTGCAGCGAGCACAAGCTGCCACACGGCTGCTCGGTATGCGGTGGCGGCGAACAGAAGTTCTGACCACTTCCTAAAGCTTATCGAAGTGCTCCAGTTCGATCGATTGAACCGAGTCAAGCTGCTCCAGCTTTTCTTCGACCGCGTCGGTTCCACCTTCCTCGTCGGTCGTGATGGTCGAGACCTTGATAGCCTTGAGGCCGAAGGCAACCTCTTCCTCGCCCAGGTCCTGGACATCGATAAGCTCCTTGAGCTGGTCCTTGATAGCGTTTAAATCTGTTTCAGCATCCTCTGGCATTACCTTGTAAACACAGGAAATCTTTCCCATTTGAATCTCACCTTAAGAAAAAGAGGGGGAGAAAAACTTTAAACAAAGATTGGAAGCATCACTCAAGACCGAGAAGGTTCTTCACCTTCTGCACGAGGTCGTCCAGCATTGTTCGTCACCTTGTAACACTCTTGCTCGCCCTCGCTTTAAAATCTAAGGGCCGGTGAAACCGCATTCCGGGCATTCGTACTCCCGGGACAGCTTCTTGCACTTCCCGCAGCGAGCGATTTCCTCGCCGCACTCGGGGCAGTCAAAAACAACGAAATCCTCTGCCGCGTTAAGGTTTCTGCCGCAGCTTGTGCACTCCTCTATGTCCATACAAAGCCGTGGAAACCTAATTAATAAAAACCCGTCGAGGACAAAGAGCCGTTTTTAAAACTCGGCTTCC
>JBDGRC010000074.1:0-4882 GCA_042218495.1 Candidatus Nanohaloarchaea archaeon
AGATAATAAACCAGACCAATAACATCAGAAACAAAGCCTTCTTCCGACTGATGTAAGAAGTCACAGCCACACCAGGAGAACTACTACAGGCCAAACTCCAGGACATCGACCTCGAACAGGAAACCATGTACGTCAGAGGAAATAAGACCCATCGATCCCAGACAATGGAACTCCACAACGAAGGACTTCAATACCTGAGGAGCTACCTCAAATCACATCCCTCAGTCGAAGATCCATTCTCCACAGTCAGCGACGAACCACTTTGGATCAAACAGAGGAAGTACTCCTGCACCCAATGCGGAAAGACAGGATCAGCCCACGAGAGAGAAGACGAAGACGCCTGCAACAGCTACGAACCGGAGCAAGTCGAAGAGGTAGGCTACCGATCCTTCTACAAAGCCTTCAAACAGTCGGTCGAAAAATCCTCGATCGAAAGAAACGTCAAACCGAAATACTTCAGAAAATCAATGCTCACCAGATTAAGCGCCGAAGGAATAGGCTACGAACAGCTAAACAACTTCGCACGGTGGCAGCCAGGCTCCAACCAGGCCGCCCACTACGTCTCCCTCTCCAACGACAAACTCAGAGAATGGGTCCGAGACAAATTCAAAGAAGGAACAGAAGAAAACTCCAAAATCATCGAATGCCACAACTGTGGATCAAGAAACAACGCAGAAAGACTAGAATGCAAGAAATGTCACAGACCTCTCAACGCACCCAAATCGGAAAAAATGAAGAAAGCCAAGAAAATCGCAGACAGACTATCAGACTTCGACGACGAAAAACTCGACAGAATCGAACAAAACATCGAAATACTAGAAAACCCACAAGAACTCATACGAGAAGAAGTCCAAAAAGCAGTCAAAGAACAGACCTAGCTTGAGATCTGTTATAGCTCTTTCATTTTCCATCCAATAAATCTATGCCCTCGAAATGCCAGGATCAGAGACGACATCCAGAAAGGCGAGTCGAAACCTGACAAAGAAACCTTACAGAACCAGGGTGGTTAAAACTGAAAAGAGAATTCGAACTCACTAAGAAAGAAATCGACATCCTCACCATCATAGCGATGAACCAGGGACAGGGCTACGCCAAAGGAATCGCCGAAAAACTCTGCGACAAAAGACAGAGCATCAATCCACTCCTCAACAAACTCGAAGAAAAAGAACTGATCGAACCCATCGGGAAAAGCAGCAATCCCCGGATATACGAGATGACCGGCGATGGAATAAAGGCCCTCATGCAGGTAATGAAAACTGACAAAAGACAGATACCCAGACTGCTCCTCCGAACCCACAAAATCAACATCCGATACCCACTGAACGCAGGCCACGAACAGCTCAATGAAGAAGACCTCAACGCCTCCAAAACCGTGATGCGGAACTGGACACGTTTCGACGGCGAACTCGACACCGAACTATCCTTCCAGGAGACAATCCGCTACCAGATAACACCAGGATCTCTGGTCATCAAAATACCGGAGATCATCACCCACTGCACCTGCGAAGGCGTAGCCTATGCAACACTCGAAGCACTCAGGAAAGCAGAGGAAGTCAAGGAAACAGTCAAAGATAAAGCACCGTACCTCAAGTTCGGAAGAGCCGAACCCATGTTCAGCGACCGACACTACGCATTCGAAGCACATCCTAACGCACTCATGCTAGACCAGTACGACATCAAAGGACTGATCAGAGCCACAGAAAAATACAACCTGATAGTGGACCACAGCAAGAAGTATCCCGAAGCGGAAGTCGAAGGCAGCGAATCACGGGAACCAGCGATGAAACTCGCAGACAACTGGAGTACCAGGCAGAAAACAGGATCAGGAAAGAAATGGAAGACATCAAACAGGAACTCGATGCAATCAGAGAAGATGTTGAGGCCCTGAAATGACACCTACACCGTGCGTGCTGTCTAACACAAACTGTGACATAAAACATGAGGTGTAACAGCTTTTGCCGAAAAAGTTCTGGAGCCAGAAAAAAGTCAAACACCTTGAAAGACTGGTAGAAGAAGGAAAGACCAGCACCGAAATAGCCGACATACTCGGAACCACGCCCGATGCGGTACGGCAGAAAATGTACCGTGAAGGAATAGAAAGGAACAAAGAGGAAAGGTCAGGCCTTACGGACAGGAGCAGGACATCGCCAACAGGATAAGAAAACTCAAAGGGGAAGACGCCTCGATACAACTGCCAGATAAATCATTCTCGGACGAAGACCTCAGACAGTTTATAGGCGAGGGCTTCAGCCACCAGAAAGTCACTGGACTCAAAAGAAGAATCTGGAGCTACATCACCGAACTCAACGATCACGAATGGAATAGAGAAGTAGCCCGGAAAGTACTTGGATGCCAGAGATTCTGCCGAGAAGTACTAGACGAAGAACTCCAGGACTACCAGCTCGGAATGGTCTACCTCATGCTCTCCCAAAACAGGACAGTATTCGTCATGGGAAGACAGGTAGGGAAAGACTTCACCATCAGCGTTCTCTCACTCTGGCAGGCAATCACCCAGGTCAATTACCGCCAGCTCATCGTTTCGAATTCACAGCGAGCCTCTGACAAACTCTACGAAAGAATACTCGGATTCGTGGCCAGGAGCGATCAGTTATCAGGATCTGTCCAGGAATCTAACAGGGAGAAGATCGTCTTCAAGAACAAAAGCGAAATCTACCCACTACCTTCCACCGGAAGAATCAGAGGATTTACTGAGATCGACAGAATCTACTGTAATGAAGTCGCACACGACTTCGGAGACAACGTGGTCGACAATGTCCTAGAACCTATGCTCGCCACGACCGACGGACACCTCACATTGATGTCCACACCGTTAGGAACTACCGGCAAACTTTACGAGGCATATAACAGCGTTATATTCGCCAAGATGCAGCTCCCGACCAGAGAAAACCAGTACATCTCCGAAGAGTTCCTAGAAGAACGGAAAGCTGCCACATCCGACATGACCTACCAGGCCGAATACCTTGCGGAGTTCATCGATGAACAGGACACCTGGATCAAATCCAGAGATATCGACAAAGCTGTAGAAGAATACAACTGCCAGAAAATCGAACCAGAGAAACACAGGGACTACTACGCCGGAATCGACTGGGGCCGAGTCAGAGACTCATCCGTCATAACCGTGGTATCCAAAGATAGATCCGGCCAGCTGATGGCCGAACACATCAAATCCTTCAAGGATACACCAGCCAGAGAAGTAATCAGCTACCTCTCCTACCTCAACGAAAAATTCGAACTGGAAGTTGCGGTCAGCGAGTACGTCGGTCTCGGGATAGAACCCACGGAAAGAATCGAAGAAGAAACAGACATCGATGTAGAACGTTTCGAAACCACCGTAGACAAAAAGCTGGAGGCCTACGAACAACTACGCAACACATTCGAACAGGAAGAAATCATGATACCCAACCACAGGAAGCTCGTGACAGAGCTGAAGATGCTCCGGTACGAAAGCACAAGACACGGAAACATCAAGATCCATCATCCGGAAGGAGGAAAAGACGACCACACAGACGCATTATGCCTCGCAGTTAGGGCGGCCAAACAAGACCGAAGTAGGGATAGAGCCATGTTGCTTTTCCCCGAATAACACCTGATTTCCGGGCTAAAAGGAGTCACTTTTATAAATAATTAGTTACTATTCAACACCATGGGATATGTATTTAATCGCGGAGAGGCCAAAGAAGAACTAAATCGACTTCAAAAGCAAGTTAAACAAATGACACAGGTCGATGAACATCAGGTTGAACTGGATCAAGAAATAATGGATGATCTTGAAGAAATCAATGAGATAATCCAGAGAGATGGAGAAGCGATAAATGCAATTGCAGAAGTTGATAACACCGTTGATCTCGGACGAGCACTAGAGAAGCATGGAGTCCAGAGATCTCTAAATAAACTGCATAGCGATTTCCAGACTCTGAGAGCTGATTTAGAAGATGCGATCTCCGATGTAGAAGAGAAACGAGAAGAGCTTCAAGATGAACTGCAGCTCGATGAGAAGGAGGAAGAAGAGTTCGGAGAACTCGGTAGTTGGGCATCCACGCTGGATGAAGCAATTGAGAAGCTTGCTAGTGCCAAGAGCCAGAATTCTCTGTAAAACCATCCGGCGACTTATTCCCTTACCTTTCTATTTCCTTTATCAGGTCTACTATTGCCTGTGTCACGGTTCCGGATATAGCGTTTATGATATGCTGATCGAATCTTTCAATAGGATCAACTTCTTCGATTTCTCTGGCTTCCTGAAAGTATCTTGTCAGTTTTTCCTCGATTTCTTCTTCTGTTTCGGAGGGGTCGATCCGTGTCACAACTGACGCATCCATGTTCGCCTTCATTTCCGCTTCCGGTGCGTAGTTCTTGGCAGTGTTGAATACATCTACCGCCCATTCGCCGTTTTTATGGACTAGAGCCGAATCTCCTCTATCGTGTAAGTATTCTTTTATCTCTTCACTGGTGTCTCCTATAACGGATAGGGGTTCTCTGTCTAGTCTATCCCGGATTCTTTCGTTGTAAAACGATACGAGTTCTTTTCCTGAGTCAAATTCTCTGACTCTATCTCCATATTCGATTATATAGCCGCCGCTGTTATCTCCATATACTTCCACGTCATCAACTCCTCTCATTTCCCAGGAGTCGAGCAGTTTGTCGATCTGTCTATTGAACCAGCTCATAGCTTTCCTATCACCTTTTCTAAATCTCTACCTTGTAGCCTTGGACTTCTGGAAGGTTGAAGTCCAGGTGGACATCTTGGCTGCCTTTCTTGTCTACTTTGTAGGTTTGCTCATGGTATTCTGGATCTTGCTGTACTGCAGCTTCTATGAAGTCTTCTGCGGCGGTGTTGTGTGCGGATGTGCTGTATATTACGCCT
>JBDGRC010000075.1:0-2486 GCA_042218495.1 Candidatus Nanohaloarchaea archaeon
TTAAACTTTTTCTAAAGTCTCAATTGCATTCTGGGGCTGTGCTTCAAGAGCCTCCGAAATGAACTTCGCTCATATCGTGTAATATCCCTGAAAATGGACCTCATCAGTAGGTCATATTATTGCTGACGGTTTCTCAGCAAATAGCTACTTAGATTGATCAACAGTCCTAATAACAATGTCTCATCAAAGAAATTACGCCACCATACATCTGAAAAAGCACTAGAAGGCTTCTTATACACCCATTGCGTCTTCAAATAGATGTATAGCCTCAACGTGATATCATCCAATTGCAATCTTGATCAGAACCGGGTTTTTATCCATCTGAGGATCATTAAGATAACCAACCATATTCTGGAGCAGATTTCCTAATTTTGTAGCTGGTGGAAAAGCATATCTTTCCTGATCTACCTCTTCAGCTCATAAAGAACGTTAATTTAATCTGGAGTCAAGAATTCTCCCATGGACCGGTAAACTTCTGTCGATCTCTCCAAGTAAGAGAACCTTTCTTCATCGATCGGCTCGTCCATTAATTCAACCTCGGTAGGGAAGCGGCTTTCCAGCTCGTCGCCCAGGGACTCGACGAACTCCTCATAGTCCTCGTCACGGTAGATCATGAGGCATTTTGAAACGGTTTCCCCGGGCTCGTGATCCGACCCTCCAGGAAGAAGCTGCAGCGTCACCGGATCAGCACTGACATTATGGGGTTTTCGGTATCCTATTCCTTGGCGAGCAAACTTGCTTTCTTCAGTCTGTAAAACCTCTTCTTCAGCGTTTACTATATGAAAAATCTCATCAATGTCGATTACCACCTGCGGATGCTCCCCTTCCGGAACCTCCGGGAGATTCCCGCCCTCTTCAGGCGTCCCTTTCCCCGATAACAGCTCTACAGTTCTTTCAACCGCGTACTCCATCAGATCCGGATCATGGCTGTCTCCGAAGTATTCTCTTTTGCGAGCCTCTTCCATACTGGTATCGATCACATAAATTTTAAATTCATCATAGCTGAATGGTCAAGAAGCGCTCGCATGACCTCTGAAGAGGACTTTAACCCAGAGATCGTCACCCGAATGCCAAAGAAAGCCGGAGGCAAACCTTCTAAACATTACTTACCTCGCTGAAGAACTGGCCCTAAAACTGATCCTCCGAGATTAACCCAAGAACTCAGATTCCAGTTTTCTCATTTTATTCTTGGTGTTCTGTAAAGCTTGCTTTTTGGACGCAGGATTACCAGCATTATCCACCTTTTCCTCAATTTTAAGCATGTTTTGGACATCTTCCGCGGTCAGAAGATCCTCAAATTTATCAGCAAGCCAGGTGCGCACGAGAGTCTCCAAGATATCAGGCCGGTATCTTCCCTTTTTGCCCGTACCACAGGCAACGTCGTCTTTGGCGAGATCAAGTATAGTGAAGCCTTTTTCAGAGTGGAAAAGTATATTGTCACTCTTCGGATCAACCTTGATATTGTGTTTTCTCAGAATCTCCACATCTCTGGAAAGCCTGTTATAGTGTCTTTGAGGCGCATCAGCCATTACTTCATTCATATTGCTCCAGTGTTCATACCATTCCTCTCTGTCAACCTCTCCCTTGACAGAGTCAGGCTCCCAGTGAACTTCCCTACCAGGAGCCCTGTCCATGACTACGGCGGCATGGCCCTCGTAGTAGCCTGCTTTTCTGATTCTGGCGACCTGCACCTCATCAGGTAGCTGTTCCTCGACCTTCTGGTATCTTTTGAACCTCGCCACCACTGAGTCCGGATCCGTGAAACCGTCCTCCTTCAGAATCTTTATCACCAGGCCATCATGGTTCTCAAGCTCGTATACACGCGCATTCCTGCCGTCCCCTATAAACTCCCCTTTCTGAAACTCTTTCTCCAGATCATAGGCCTGTATCTTGCCATAAAGATTTTTCTCCAGATCAAGTATTTCTTCAAGGAAACCTCGCACCTTATCAAAATCTTCGTTACTGAGCGCCTTTTTCGCCTTCTCAGCGTCCTGATAAATCTTCTCGCACTGCTGCTCGAGCTCAGGAGAATTCATCTTCTCCTTCACTTCCTCAACTTCTTGCCTATCGGCGTTCTCAATCATTTCAAGCAGCATTCTTAGCTCCTTCTGGTTTTCAGGGTTTTTGTACTCTATCTGACTCTGACCTCTATCCACAAACTGCGCTAATAGCGAAATTATTTCGGGAACAGTTCTTTCCCTGGCCATACAAAATCACCCGAATATTCAGAATAAAAAATACCTGTCTAATATGCCAAGTTCAGAAAAGGTCAAAAATCAGGCTGTATTCAGATGGACTATAGGAAAAAGAAGACAGGGTATCAGCGTATGCGCCCCCTCAAGACTCTTCAACAACAGTTCAGGTAAATGGGGATAATAACTCATTCCTAGAGGAGTTGGAAACTGTTATCAACGAGATTCACTCAACTAATATACATGGGATTCAACCTCCTCTGGAACGATAAAGACATAGAAAATGCTTCAGAG
>JBDGRC010000076.1:0-2869 GCA_042218495.1 Candidatus Nanohaloarchaea archaeon
TGGAGCATCACCGCCACCGACGATATAATCTCCAGAAAGCTCAGGGAAAAAGTGCGTAACAACCAGGAGATCGGAGAGATACGTTACTTCACCAACAGCTATGCAGGAAACCACTTCCACGTGTTTCTGATACCTGGAAACTGGGAGTACGAACTCATCGAGCTGAAGAGATCGGGCTCTGTATGGAACTCAATGGAAAACACCTACATAGCGCATAACTACGAGCCCGCCGCGGGTAGAAGAGAATATGCGGAGGAGACGGCGGGTGCCTTCTACGCGGCCAGGCTGGCGGCACTGGAACATCTCAGCTCCATAAACAGGAGGGCGAAAGTCCTTGTTATCAGGGACGTGTCACCGGACTACTGGGCTCCACTGGGCGTCTGGGTGATAAGAGAGGGCGTAAGACAGGCATTCGAAAGCCATGAAGAGCTAGAAACAATGAAGGATATCCGAAAGAAGGTCTCGAACAGCTTCATGTTCCTCTACCGACGTATCAGGAGGAGATCACGGCTGCTGGAGTCCCGACAGACCTCTCTCGAAGCATTCAGCCGGTGAGACAAAGCGGCTGAGGACGGAAAAAATACTCGCGGCTCCCTACCGGTACACCACAGAGTCGTTTTTAACCGTTGGAGAGCAGCCGGTTACGTGGAGTTATTCCCCTTCCCCGAGGTGAGAGAGAAACAGGACGAGCTGATGAAGTCCTGGAAGGAAGCTATCTCGGACTGCAGGTCTCTTGTCGCACATGCTCCGACCGGCCTGGGCAAGACGGCTGCCACGGTGACGCCGGCCCTGGAGCACGCGCGTAGAACGGACTGCAAGGCGTTCTTCCTGACGCCGCGGAACTCGCAGCACAGGATCGCGATGGAGACCGTTCGCAGGATAAACGAAAGGCACGACGAGAGCATAGTAGCGGTGGACCTGATCGGAAAGGACCACCTGTGCGAGGCGGACGCATCGACCAGAGCCGGAGCCGGCCCGGACTGTCCGAGACACGACGAGACGATGGAGAACCACCAGCTTACGGAGAAAGCACGGAAAAAGATGGAAGAACTCAAACACGGAAACCTGACGGCCGAAGAGGTAAAGAAGAGATGCAACACTGTATGCCCCTACCAGATACTGCTCTACATGAGCGCGGAGGCCGATCTTATCATAGGGGACTACTTCCACGTCTTCCACCCCGCCGTGAGAGACATAGTTTTCGAGAAAGCGGACGTCGAACTCGGTGAAGCCATCACCATCGTGGACGAGGCGCACAACCTGCCCTCGAGAACCCGGAGCCTGTTCTCGGCCACGATATCAACTCCACTGGTCAAGCGCTGCATCACGGAGGCCGAGAGGTTCGGCTTCTACCAGGAGCAGGAGCACCTCGAGCAGCTCAGGGACGAGATGGAGAGAATGAGCCGCCGGGAGCTGTCGCAGAAGGAGAACGAGTCCCGGATAGAGAAAAAGGACCTGAAGGACGCGGTCGACAGCTTCCACAGCTTCGAGGAGATGATAGTTGACCTGGAGGCGGTAGCAGACGAGGCGGAGGAGGAGCAAGAGAAGAGCCACTGCCGCCAGCTCGAGGAGGCGCTGGAGACCTGGAAGGGAGAGGACAGAGGTTTCGTGAGATGCATCAAGAGAGATCGCGGAGAGATCAAGCTGAAGTACACCTGCCTCAACCCGAGGATATCGACCGAAGAGCCCCTGAACTCGTCCCACAGCAGCCTGCTGATGTCAGGCACGCTCACTCCTCCGGAGATGTACGTCGACCTGATGGGCCTTGAGAAGGACTCGACCGACACCAGAGAGTACGATTCGCCGTTCCCGTCGGAAAACAGGAGGGAACTGGTGATACCGACGCTCACGACCAAGTACGAGGAGAGGGACGACTCCATGATGCAGAAGTACGCCTGGTACATCACCAAGTCACTGGAGGAGGTTCCAGGAAACGCAGCAGCCTTCTTCCCGAGCTACTCCCTGATGAGGAAGATAAGGAAGAAGATTGAGACAAGAACGGAGAGGAAGATATTCATGGAGGAACAGCGGATGGACAAGGACGAGAAGCAGGAACTCCTGGACAAGTTCGAGAAAGAGGCATCCAGCGGGAACGGACTCCTGATGGGAGTGGCGGCCGGAAGCCTGGGAGAGGGAATCGACTATCCGGGAGAAGTCCTGAAAGCCGCCTTCGTGATCGGACTGCCGCTTCAGCGACCGAACCTCGAGACCAAGGCGCTGATAGACTTCCTGGATGAAAAATACGGCAAGGGATGGGACTACGGCTACTCGTACCCCGCGATGAACAGAGCGATACAGGCAGCGGGACGGTGCATCCGCTCCAGGAACGACAGAGGAGTGGTCGTCTACATGGACAAGCGTTACGACTGGAGCAACTACCGCAAGGTGTTCCCCCCTGACACAAGCCTGGAGGAGACGAGAGCACCATGGCAGGAGATAGAGGAGTTCTTCACCAGAGTATAAAAAAATTATAACGGATCACGGGACATGCCGGAGGAAACCGGAACCGACGGAATCCTTGAAGGAGAAAGACAACCGGAAGAAGTGATAGACGACCTGCTATCAGGAGACGTGGAGAACGTGGGAGAACTGACCGGCGAACTACCGGAGTATGCTGTTGTCTACCTGCTCGGTCAGTCAAACCCTGAAGAAGACGGAGCTCTGGAGATACCGGAAGAGAGGGCCGGGATGCTCAGAACGTACTACCGAAACCAGGGAAGGACAGCGGAAACATTTAATGCAGCCATTGACGCGCTGGGAATGACAGGAGAAGCCCTATACTCGCTTTTCGTCGAAAAGTTACTCGACGAAGAAACTCAAAAGTCTATAGAAGACGTCGGATCTCCATCAAAGGTGCGTTACCTCATGA
>JBDGRC010000077.1:0-12211 GCA_042218495.1 Candidatus Nanohaloarchaea archaeon
GCGAGTCCGATCACCAGCTCTCCCACGAGATCCTCTTTTTCCTCAACATCATAGTACGGTTCGAGCCCGTAGAGATCTTCAAGCAGATCGTCCACGAAGTTGGCGACCCTGACGAAGTAGTCGGATGCCGCGAGCGACTTATCGCCGTCAGGTATTACGATGTCCTGGGGCTTCATCTCCAGTACCTGGTCATCGCTCTCCAAGGGTCTGCCCCCCACGTCCTCCCTGTAGCCTATCTCGCGCAGCTTCTCAACGCTGACATCTATCTCCTCCGGAGTAAAGTGAGACATGGGAAGATCCGTGGCGTCGTACCGCACCGTTCCGTCCTTGTTGACGTAGAGATCGTGTTTCTGTCTTAAAAGTCCTTTCTCCACCGGCTCCACATGCTTGTGCTTCGCGCTCATACCACGGACCGACTTCAGGAGCTCCGGAAGCTCTTCCATGCCGACGTTCTTCATTGCCCTGTCCACCAGGCTCCTGACATCTATTCTATCCTCCCTGAACCTGTTGAAACGTTCTCCACCACATTTCTCGCAGGTTTCAGGCTCTTCGCTGTGAGAATGGCCGCAGTCCGAGCAGAAATGCCTTGGTTCGGTCTCCGACCCGCATTCCAGGCAGTATGAGAAGTAGCTGTACTCCTCGCAGTCCGTACATCTGTTGTGGATTATCTGCTCTTTTACCTCGCCCCTCTCGTAGGACGCAATAAGATTCCTCATTCTCCCTCCCTCCTGCTTGCCGCACGGGAACAGCAGCTGAGGCTTTCCCTTTATAGTGCGTCTCTCGGCCTTTTCCGGGCGCCCCATCCTGGCTCCTATGTAGTGCGGAGCCTGCTCCCTCACCTCGATCCCTGATACCTCTTCGATGAACTCTGGTATGTCCTCAGAGGATCCTATCATTTTCAGAGCGTCCTCGCTATCGGAAGAGGGTTTGAGAAGCAGCTTCATAGCCTCCAGCTCTCTTTCCTCGACCACAACCTCTCCGTCTTCGACCCTGTGCGACGCGAGTATGTCCTCCAGACACTGTTTGGCATCGGTACCCGGCTCGATACGCCCCCTCTCCAGAGCCCTGTGGAGCGCTTTGAACCTTTCAGGACTTGTTTCACGCCAGTGGTGGGTCCAGCGCGGATGGAAAGGTACTCCCGCCTTGCGTGATATTTTGGCGGACTCCGAGGGGGTTGGATCTCTCCCAGAGAAGTCCTTCCCCAGCTTCATCTCCTTCTCCTCCAGGGATCTCTCCAGCTCCTTCTCCCACCACTCGCTGACGTAAGGGGAAGGCAGAAGATCCTTCCCGTTCTCCACGAACTCTCCGTAAGCTACAAGCATGTCTCCCAGGAACAGAATTTCATCCACATCATTCTCCACTTGCCGTGCTCTCTCCCTCGACTCCACTCTTTCGACCGAACCATCCTCAAGACGCACGACCGGCGGATGCGCGGCATCACAGGGCGTGGCAACCGTCCCCTTCATGGGGTACTCTGTCTTGAGCTGTGTACCTGTCGCAATAAACCTCTCAGTTATCTCCATTGTCGCAGGATGGAAAGAAGCAGCAGCCAGCCCGTTTACGCGAGAGTGGCCGTATCTGAGTCTAAATCCGCCCTTCTCTCCAGGATGGGAAAAAACCGGTCTCCCGGCCGTCATCGAACCCAGGAACTTGTCGCTGGGCGTATAATCCGGCTCATCCTCGTTCTCATCATCACCCGTGTCATCTCCATCGCTGCTGTGAATCTCTTCCTGAAGCTCGAGGTACTCCTTTATCCATTCCCAGTGCTCCAGTCCAAACTCCTTTCCCCATTTCTCTATCCTCTTCTTGATCTTCGGAGCCTTCAGCGGGAGGCCATCAAGATACACCAGGCACATTCCCCCTCTAATCTGGTTGGTCTCCACCCTATCCAGGTCCTTGTGGTTGGTCACCTCGAGATCACGGGTTGGACCTCCAGTAACCTCGATGGGAACGTGCTCCGCGATAAAGCTTGTCTCCTCTCTCTCGGGATAGTATTGCTTTGCGGTAACCCTGTTGTAGTAGTCGTCGACCTCGGTAGCGTACCGGTCTATGACTGTGTCCGAGGGCTTGAACTCGTCCAGATCCACGTTCTTACGTACATAGTCCGACAGGAGAACGCTCATCGCTGACGCGGTCCCTCCCGCAGATCTTATCGGACCGCTGTAGTATACCGCGAGGTAATCCGTTCCATCACTGTTCTCCCTTATCTTTATGTCTCCGATCCCCTCGAGAGGTGCAGTGGTAATTCCGCCTGTCATGTAGGAGACTCCAACCCTTATGCCCGCATTGCAGGCGCGCTCAAGCTCCTCGAACTCGTGGAACTGCCCCTCGGCGATCTCTCTGGCTATCTCGAACGCCACCCTTTCATCGTTCTTCCCGAACTCGTCCTCTAATTCCCTGATCCTGTCTGCCACCCCCTGACCCTCCAGCTCCGGGAACTTTGCAGCTATCACGAGGGAAGAAGCTTTCTCCGGGAGATCTTCCGCGACAGGTATGTCGACCCTCGGCTCCGGATCCCTGTTCTGCGAACGCGCCTCCTCCGCCACATCGAACGCAGACTCCGTCTTATCCCTGATCCTGTCGAAGTAAGGTTCAGCGTCCATTCTGATTCACCTTCTTCGCTCCCATCAGAACTGTATCACCTTCTGGTCCCTCGTCTTGAAGTTCAATACCGTTACCTTACCGGGATCGGGGACGTGACCAACCCTTTTCTGGAAGTCCGTCTGACCCTGGAAGGACGAGCTGCAGATCACGTTCACGCCCTTGTAGGACTCCGCTGAATGACTGTGAAAGTGGCCGCTCACCATCACGTCCGGCTCCCTGTCGATCACCAGGTTGTCATTTCCCTCCGGAGACATCAAGTTGCTGCCGTACGTGGGGGCGAGATGCCTCCGCTTCAGGAGATCAATCATCACATGGTAAGGTTCATCATACGCTTTTTCACGAAGCTCCTGGATCTGATCGACATGATCATCGAACGAAAAACCATGGTACATTAGATTGATAATCCCCTCGGATTGAATACCATGAAGACGTACGTACTGCGGATTCTGCACCAGATGCACGTTGCTGTACTCGTGTATCCTGTCAAAAGCTCTTTCCGGAAGCCTTGGCTGGGGCTCGGCAAGCCTGACCACGTCATGGTTCCCGGGACCTACAATTATCTGAATGTCATCAGGCACCCTGTCGACCCATTCCTCGAATATCTCGTACTGCCTGTAAATATCCGCAACTTCGAGCTCCTCCTCCTGACCAGGATAGGTCCCTACACCCTCGACTATATCGCCTGCAATTACCACGTAACCCACGTCCGAGGCTCCATCCGAGCCCAGCCAATCTGCAAAACGGTTGAACCGGTCATGGAGAGTATCCTTGCTGCCCAGATGTAGATCGGATATGTAAGCCGCCTCGACCTCGGTTTCGGTCGTTTTCACACCGTCTGGTATCGGCAGATCAGGTCTGACTACCGAGTTGGCAAAAACAATGCCATCCCCCATCTGTCCGCGGATGCCCAGAACTTCGTCAGGAACTATACGATCGCCTTCCCTTTCGTCCACCAGAGCGCGGTACTCGCCGGTCTTGTCCTCCAGAGAAACCATGTACTTTCCGCTGCTTGTCGAATACTTGTCAGAAACCATACCGATGAAAGCCGTCTGCTCTCCCTCGTCACGCCTTTCAAGGTTCTTGATACTAACAGCTCCCTGTAGCTCTCTTCTCCTCATCAAGAGATCTTTGAGCTTTTCATAACGGTCGTTATAGTTGGAAAGAAACTCCGGAACATCCTTTTCCTCCTTCGAGACGTCCGACTCATCCAGAACCTCGACCTTAGTCCTTATACCATCCCTTTCCCCTGTGTCCCTGATTGAAACAGTCTTTGAGCTCGAGAACTTTGATCCCTGATCGCCTGGCTGCGGGCCGCTCCCGTCCTCATCCTCTGATTCCTCACGGACATCTTTCTCCGAGCCCTGGTCTTCATCATCTTCCGTCTTATCAGGATCCGATCTCAGGCTCTCAAGCATCTGCCGGGAAAGGTACATGGGAGTCGTCTCCAGCCGTTCTATAGCTGTGAGATCCTCTTCCGTCAGCGATTTAGCCGCATCTTTCTCCACGATACAGCCTTTTCTCGTAAGCTTCTTTACTGCCTGTTCATTCATCCCCTTCCCCCTTTTCAGCGATCATATGTAGAACTTGTTTTCCACCAGCTCCAGTATCTGATCCCTTATCGAATCCGAAAGATCAACCGAGATCTGCCTTGTCCTGCCGTACCTACCCTTGGATATGACGTTCGCATTTATCACACCCAGCATGTCCAGCTCCGATATCAGGCCACTCACCCTTCTCTGAGTCAAAGGAGAGACATCTATCTCGCCGCACCTCTCCTCGTACTCCGAGTATACATCTCCGGTCGCCACCTCGTCCTCTTCCTCAGCCATCTGCAGTATCGTATACAGAACTATCTTGGAGTGCTTTGGCTGCGACTCCACTGTCTCAACAACCCGGTCCCTCTCAATCTTCTCCTGTGCCCTGTCAACATGCTCCTTCTTCACCTTCTCATCGGAACTCCTCTCCGCTAGCTCTCCGGCTACCCTTATCAGGTCGAGTGCTCTCCTCGCGTCGCCGTGTTCCTGTGCGGCCAGGGCGCTGCACTTTGATATAACACCATCCACCAGAGCATCATCCGCAAAGCCCTTCTGGGTTCTTTCCTTGAGTATTTCCCTGAGCTCAATGGCATTATACGGGGAGAAGATTATCTCCTCCTCGCTGAGAGAAGACTTTACTCTCGAGTCCATGTACTCCGTGAAGTTGAGATCGTTTGATATTCCCAGAATGGATACTTTGGTCTCCCTTAGATCATCATTTAGCCTTGTGAGGTTGTAGAGAAACTCGTCGCCAACCTTCTTGACGAGAGCGTCTATCTCATCCAGAGCTATTATAACTACGCCTTTCTGTTCCTTGAGAGCCTCGAAAAACCTGTTATAGACCTCATCGGTCGGGAGACCCGTGGAAGGAACCTCAGTCCCCAGCTGCTCACATAGCTTTGCTAGCAGTCTGTACTCGGTGTCCGCCACGCGTTTCATCTTGCAGTTGATGTATACGATGTTCAGATCGACCTCCTGATCTTTTGCAACGTCTTGAAGCTCCGAAGTCACGTGACGAGTTATCAGGGTTTTTCCAGTACCCACGCTCCCGTAAATAAATACGTTTGAAGGATCATCACCCTTCAGGGATGGCGCCAGAATCGAAGCGAGGCTGTCTATCTTCTCCTCCCTGTGAAGAATTCTATCAGGCTTCCAGTTAGTGGTTAGAGCCTCCTTGTTTTCAAAAATAGAGTCCTGATCGATGTAGGTCGAGAACCTGTTCTTCAAATCGTCCTGTCTCGCCGTCTCACTGACAGTGTTGTTAGACGCCACAATATTGTTCTACGTGAAACGAAGGTTTATAATCATGGTGCAAATGAAACGAGGGTTGTCAACCCCCACCCCCTGATTTCCACTGGAACCTGTCAGAATCCCGCTTGTCCTCGATTAACACCGTTAATTAAATTAACAATGTTAATCAGAGAATTCGATCTCTCCTGTTTAAGTTCCAGTGGAAATCAAGGGGGGAGGGTGGCTATATTTGAAAACACGGCTATAGTGGTTTGAAACTGGCTTTTGGCTCCCTTATTCGACCTAGAATTTTGGATCTTGTGTTTGACTGAAAATCACACCCCTTGATTTCCACTGGAGCCGCATGGTTATCTTAGGGTGGCAGGGTGTCTATCAGATAGAGAGTAACAACTCCACTTGAAAACGAGGAGGGTGGTTTCCTAAATTCCTCATGTTCTGATTATCTTACCTAGCCCTCCATGAATCTCACCTTTGTTTCATCTGGAGTTGCGTAGTTCCATTACCTCGTTCAGGATATGTGTCCCTCTCTTTGCTATGCTCTCTGGCTTTTGTAGTGTTCCGTTCAATCCTTCGATATCTCCTCTTCTTTTAATGAACTCTGAACTGCATCCTCTCCTGAATATCTTTCCTGAAACTTTCAGAGACGACTTCCTGCAGGAACCGTTTCTCGTGGATCTGTAGGAATATCTCTGGGTTTCAATCAAAATTTTGACTCCCTGAGGTGTTTTTCTAATTTTGAGATATCCCTCCGGACTCTCCACAACTATCTGTGCTTCTTCATGGGATCTGGAAGTCTTTATGCGTGTAGATGGCGAAGTACTGCTATGTAGAATTTCATGGCTGTTCCATGACTCCTCATCAGGATTCCTGACCTCATAAGTCTCACTCGTGTTTCCGACCTTGATCCTTGCCGGGCCCGGGTCCGTGCCGACAACCCTCCACTTTGTTACACCCTTCTCTTCAGGACCCAGTTTAACGGTTCTGCTGGCTTCTTCGAAAGGGCTGAGGGCTGCATTTCCTCTGACCTGAATACTCAGGTTCTGCTCAGAAGTAAAGGTGTTTGGGTTTTCAATCCTCAGATCCTGTACGGTTACCTGCAAAGACTTTATTTTTTCTCTGTCTATCGTTGTTTCGAAGGGTGCTGGTATCTTGACCGTTCTTTCAGATGAGGCCTTTATTCTGCTGTTGTAGACCGTAGCCGAGACTCTGTGTCTGCCGTATGAAGCTCTAACGAGATCCACAGTCTTTTCGCCCGATACGCTGATCTCTTTTCTGGAAAAATTCTCTCCGGCTGAATAACTAAGCGTCAGGTTTCTTCTAGAACCGGAATAGATTCTGGCCTTGATGTTCCTTCCTCTCTTCATAATCTCGATGCTGAGAGGCGATGAGTATGTTACTGATATCCGAGATCGCTCAAGGTTCATAGTCTGATTGTTTTCGATCTTCTGAAGTGCCTGAACTACCAGGAGTTCGTTACCCGACTTCCGGACCTTGAGGGTATCGTCAGGATAGTTGGAATAGGTTATATTCCTGGAAAAGGACTTTCCAGATGTCGTAAGAGGTCTTAACTTTGGAGGACGTTCGGATCCTCTGATGAAGTTTTCATGTGTATCCACGTCAAGCATTTTCGAACCCTCCGGTATATCGAAAGTTTCAGTTCTGATCGGTATCATGGGGGCGAACGCCTGCATGGTAGTCTTACTGGAGGTAATCTCTGCCGGTGAGTAGGAAATCTTGAGTGTGCAGACACCTCTGTCACAGTTAAGAGATCTGTCTGTGGTTTCCTCCGGGAGCGGGTCTTTAGGAGTTTCGGGGTTGCCATAAAGAACGGCTGAACTCTCCATTTTGCTCCTTACTCCAGTCCTGAAGCTGGAAGCCGGGTTGAATATGAATGATGTTGATCTCAGGGAGTTAACACCTTTCATCAACGATAATCCGGTCTTTTTGCCGTGCTCGAGAAACTTTTTGCCTATATGAGAGGCGTAGGAATGGTAGCTGACTGATGAAAATCCTATGTAGCTGGCTGCTCCTGAATCCATAAAACCGGACTTCATGGCAGCCTCCTCGGTAGCTCCGTTGCTGGACATGTCGTATACCACAGAGTTCCTGGTATCTGGTATTTCAGAGCTTTCGAACTCGCGGGTGTATCTTCCGTTTTCAGGCAGGTTCCATGAAGTCCCGTTTCCTGAGCCGGAATAATAGATGATATCTGAAGTTCTTATTTCACGTGAAAGGGAGCTCGAGTTGAGCTCGGGGTGTTTGTCGGGCAGGAACTGCTCCGTGAAGTCCTTCAGTCCTTTCGGAGTAGGCTCATCGGGCAGACTGATCTCTGAGTCGATCCAGTTCTCGCTCCACCTGTATTCCAGGAAGACTTCGAGGCCGTGTTCGACGTACTCGAGGCCCCGAATCAGGAGGAAGAAGTTCCTCGCGGAGTTTACCAGAGAATCTTTCATTATCTGCGAAGCCGTGTTGGCGGTCTTCTGCACGTTCCTGACCGTGCTTGGAAGCTGCACGATGTCCAGTAAGAGGGCTACGACGTCAGCTCTCTGTTCTATCAGATGCGTGACTTCGCTGTAATCCTCCGTCTTCAGTATCTCCTCGGCGGCGGTTCCTGCCCGCATTCCTCCCCCTGCTGTCGCGAGGATAACCGGCCATCTGTAATGCAGGTACTCTGAAGCGACCAGGGCGTTGCCTCCTTTATCCCTTTTTATAGAGCGGTGAAACAGAACATCGTCGTATCTCTCGGGATACCTGCCAACTGCAGCCTCGATAAACCGATCCTCATCGAGGTTGCCGTACTGAAGATCGGTTTTAAAGCTACTGCCGTCCTCACTGTCTTTGAACAATCCGTTCACGGGATCCTTTTTCTTTATCCTCGGCGCGTCCAGTATAGATATGAACCTACCTTCCTCCACCGTCTTTTTGTTGTGCCCTATACGATCGAAGGTTCGTTTTACTGAGGCCCTGATCTCTGACACGGACTTGCCCTCGGTATTGACCGGCAGGTAACCTTCTTCTGCGGCCATGTAGGAAGCCAGTACTCCGTTATCAGAGCTGAAGTTGGCCAGAACCAGATGGTTCGGCCTCTGCTTTTTGATGTACATTTTTCTTAGCTCTGAAACACTGACTCTGGAAAGGTCTCTGGAGTAGTTTGAATCTTTGAAGGTTATGCTCGCCTCATTCTCTTCTGCAAGGGGCGCCGCGTAAATAGCTTTGTTTCGGCTGTTCACGTGCCATCTTTCCTTTGAATTCTTGATAGGAAGCTTAGCAGAAGATAAAGACGACGCAGTTTTGTTAGTAAGTTTGGATACTTCTTGAATGTTATTCCTGTCAGTTGCAATGTCTGCTCCCAGGCTGATGGCTCTCAGTGCGTCTCGGCCTGAACCAACCAGTAGGGATGAGTTTAGATTTATCCTGCGTTCCTCGCCGGTTTCGATCCGGATCACTTCATGTCCTGACGCCACAGCGGTATCTCCGTTGCTGAAGAAGCCGACGTCAGATATCTCCCCAACTTTCAGGCTGTCAAGCTTCCTGCCTTCGGTGCTGAAGTACGTGATGTTGCTGCCCTGGGTGGCGACCAGGTAACCCCGGTTCGGATGTTTCCAGATGTTATCGGGTGCGGTGTCAATCTTGCGGCTGAAACGTGTCCCGAGGCTGAAATCCTTCTTTATAAGGTGTGAGGAGTTCGAGTAGTATATTCCGGATTCTCCTGATGCTATCCTGGTGTCGGTAAATGCAGCTTTTCTGTCTATCACTTCTCCGGTTGAAAAATTGAGCGTAGCTAACTTTTTGTTCCAGGCGACCAGCACCTTTTCTCTATCTATGTGTCCTATTCTGAAGCTTGCCTCTTTCTCAAACTTCCATTCGAAAGTTCCGTTGGTGTCATAGCTTCGAATCTCTGCGGAACCCCATTCGAAGTTTGTCCTGACGATGAATTCTCGGTGTGCGTCGCTATCGGCGTGCGTCGATGGCGATCTTGGGGATTTAATCTTCAGGTTTTCTCTCGAGATGTCGGTCTTTGATCCGTCTCTGTTTATCAGGACGAGGTAGGGGTGGCTTCCGACAAGGTACCCTTTGCCATTGTCTGTATCTATCCTCTCTATTCCGTCGACCCAGTTGATAAGGCCCTCTCTGATCAGCATTTCTCCCTCGTCGCTGTAGAGGTAGAAGTCCGAGGCCGTAACTCGAGTTCCTATACCTATTTCTTCTCCGTGGAAGTCGAACTGGCCCTTAATATAGCCAGGAGGGTTAATACGGTTGGTTGAGTTGTTTTTCAGGACGTAGACGCTGCTCTGCGAGGAAGTAGCTATCTTTCCATCCTCCACCTGCAGGTAGAGTAGCCTCTCGGGAAGGGATCGGACCTCCTGTCCGGAAAGATCGAGGCCCTGAACGCCAGGGAGAAGCAAAAGTAAAGCCAGCAGCAGTAATTTTCTCCTCATGCACCATCTCTATAAGTCTGAGTGTTAAAGCAAATCTGTGAAACAGGCGATATATTTTCCCTGGCTCAAGGGTCGCGGAGGGGCTGAAAAGGTGATACTTGAGACGGCCAGGAGGTCGGATCATGAAACCACTGTCTTTACACTTTTTTACGATCCGGAGGCTACCTTCGACGGCTTTGAGGATGTCGACGTGAGGGTTGTAGGTTCAGGCGAGCAGCCACGGAACTTCCTCGACAAGGGTCTGAGGTTTGGCATCGGAGCCATGATGAGGAAGCTTCCTCTCGAGGAGTACGACGTCCTGCTGGTCCAGGAGGCGGGAATCGGATCACTTATAGCCCTGAGAAACAACGATATACCTGTCGTTGGATACGTTCATACACCTCTTAGGGCAGCGCTTCCGGAGTTTTACAGAGAATACAGATCGGAGAAGAGCAGGGCTGCGGTGCCTGTCTTTGATGCTGGTATAAAGGTGTACAACATTCTTGAGAACGCTGCATGGGATTACTTCGACAAGGTGATCGCGAACAGCAGGCTTACTAAAAAAAGAATAGTGGACAAGGGTCTGAAGAAAGAGGAAGACGTGGAGGTCGTCAATCCCGGCGCGGAGCTCGTGGAGGAGCAGGGAGAGATGGGTGATTACTTCCTCTATCCCTCGCGTTTCAGGAGGTACAAGAGGCAGAAACTGGCCCTGAGGGCGTGGAAAAGGGCTGAAACAGCCGATTTTGATCTCGTGTTGGCAGGCTCTTCTCAGGAGGAAGAGTACCTGGCGGAGCTAAGAGAGCTCGCGGACGATTCAGTAGAGTTCAGGCTGGATCTGCCCGAAGAAGAGTGGATGGATACCTACAGGAACGCTTACTCGGTGCTTTTCCTTGCTGAAAAGGAGGACTGGGGGATCATACCGATCGAGGCAGGGATGCATGGAAAGCCGACGATCGCGGTCGATGAGGGCAGTCCTTCAGAGACCGTGAAGCACGGTGAGACCGGATTCCTGGTTGACGCGGACGCGGATGAGATCGCCGACCGCATCGAGGAACTCGTCTCATCCAGGCAGAAGGCCGGTGAGATGGGTGAGAAAGCGCGAGAGGAAGCTGAGAAGTACAGCTGGGCTAACTTCGCTGAGAAAATGGACGAAAAGGTGGAAAAAGCAGTTCAAGGGTAGACTTTTTCCCGTTACTAGAAAACATTTAGGTACGTCTTGAAGAACTCAAACAAATCCTACTAACCCCCCTGATGTCGGTATCACCAAGGCTCGCGGTAGGTAGATTTTTAGATATGAAATAAAATCGGGCAATAGGGACGGAGAACTGGATCATAGAGCTGTATTTTATGCTGATGAGGGCAAGATACGTGTTTTTGCCGTATTCCACAGGGATGACGGCTACGACAGGGAAATGATATCGAAGAGATTCTGATACTAGGGATTTTATTTCTTGGAAAATAACGGTATCAATATGAGTTGGAAATATGAGATAGTTATTGCGTGATAAAATGGAAGTAACTCTGATCTGTACTGTTTACAACGAGGGCGAGTCTATACAAGATCTTCTGGACTCTATCGTGAATCAGACAAGGACGCCGGACGAGGCGGTGTTTGTTGACGGAGGATCTGATGACAGTACGCAGGACATAATCGAAGATTATTCCGAGGACCACGAATGGATAAGGCTCTACGTTGAAGAAGGATGCAACATCGCTGAGGGCAGAAACATCGCCGTTGAGAGGGCGGAGAACGATTATATTGTCAGCACGGACGGCGGGTGTGTTTTAGATGAAGAATGGTTCGAGGAGATGTGCAGAGGATTTGAAGAATCGGATTACGTGATCGGTATGTTCCGTTACAGGGCTGAAAACCTGTTCGAGGAGGTTCAGGGAAGAATAGTGACCTCATCACATACTATTGAGGAGCTCAGGAAGGGTAACAGGGGTCCGAGCTCCCGCTCCGTCGGTTTCTCAGTCGAGGCCTGGGAGGACGCCGGAGGATACCCGGAAGACCTCTACACGGGCGAGGACTCCAAGTTCAACGCAAAGGTGCTCTCGGAGGGCTACGAACCGGCGGTCGCTGAAGACGCGATGGTTTACTGGAAGATGAGGCCTACCTGGAAGGCGCTCTGGAACCAGTTCAGGGCCTACGGCGAGGGAGACGCGAAAGGAGGTAACCTCTTCACGCATCCAAGCTCGAAGCTCGGCGTCACGAAGAACCTCTGGCTCTTCGCAACAGCCAAACTTACCATACTCTCACTCATAACACTCATACTAGGCTTCAGGCACTTCCCGCGGTACACAGGCCTCAACGCAGGAATAACCACAGGCCTCATCACAGTTCCAACGCTCTACTACCTCGGACCTCTGAAAGATACGGTGGAGGACGAAGGCCTCAAAGCC
>JBDGRC010000078.1:0-4727 GCA_042218495.1 Candidatus Nanohaloarchaea archaeon
TCCTGCTTCAACTCAATCAGGTCCTCCTGTGATTTCCTGACCTCTTCTTCAAGGAACTCGATACGGTCTTGAACAACCTCGGCAGTAGAATCTTCGTCGACCGTCTTCTCTTCTTGTCCGACCCCACCTCTATAGGAGATACCCGTCTCAATGTCTTCCTTCTCTCTACCCAAGAACCTGGATGGAGGGGGAGACTTGCCTCCGAGCAAATCCGTCACGTCCCGGTTCTGCATTCTCTCCTGCCGACTCTTTCTCTCACTTTTCCTCCGACCCTTCGCCAAGTGTTTCTCCTTGATATCCGGCAACTCCCGGTCGAGACGGGTCTCCAACATTTCCTTCACTTCCCTTCCCAGTTCCGGGTAGTCCGGATCGTCTCCAACAGAGTTGATCTGTTTCAGGACTGCTTCGCAGGCTGCTTTCACCTCCTGCCAGTACTTCTCTTTCCCGGGTTCTCCACCTTGTTTAGACTCTGCCGTCTTCCTTATTTCCTGGAACTGTCTTTCCGCCCTCGGGAGATTCCCCTTTGCCGCGTACCCTGCGCCGACCTTCAGGTACCGGTTCAACGAATACTCCATGACTCTTCCTCAGGGACGGAGAGAATGAGTGTTTTCGGCTGGATAATCTCTTTGGTAATCCAGATAGTGTCTTCTGGAAGAGGGATGCGTCCACCGTATACCACGATCTTCGACCCTGATTCGACGGAAGAAGAAGTCAAGGACGCCCGCCAACAAGTCCTGGAAGAGATCGCGGAAGCACAGTATGAGAGAGACGAGAAAACCTACTTCTTCGATGTCTGGCAGAATATCGAGGAAGCAGCATTAGCTGCGTGGCGTGAAGACGACCACGAACTCTACGACTACCTCAAGAACAACTGGGAAATCATGAAGCTACACGCAGAACAGTCTGAGGAATGAACCACGGTATTGCTTTATTACTTAGATGGGTGGTTAGCAAATATTCTTAAATCAATTCAGTGATAAATCAGGGTTAGGTCGATGGCTGAGATTGTAGAGTCTGACGGTGTTTTGGGCGGTAAGCCCCGTGTTGAAGGTACTCGTGTCTCTGCCGAACAGATCTACGAGATGCATACAGAGAAGGGAATGAGTCCTGTGGAGATAGCCGGCGTTCTACCTTCTGTGGATCTAGAAGGCGTGGAAGCTGCCTTGGAGTACATGGAATAAACGTGGTCTCTATTGTTTCCGTGACTTGATTTTCTCTATGGATTCCTGTGTGTAGGCGTCGTCCCGGTGCTCCACCCCGAGAACAACCACTTTCTGGTTGTCGAGTTCGAAGAAGACGCGGTGATCTAATTCGTCGTTTTTCGCTTTGAGTCGGTAGATTTCCAGGCCGTTTTTGGACAGGAGAGACGTATTCTCTTCAAGAGGTTTATCTCCCAGTTCCTTGATTTCATCCCTGATCCGTTTCTGAACCTCTTTATCGAACTTTTCCAGATCCTCAATAGCGCCTTCCTGGACCTCAAGCCTCATTCCGACAACCCGAGTTCCTCATCCAGCTCTTCCATTGTGTAGCCTTCAGACTCGCCTTCCCTGTACTCCTTGAGTCGTCTCCGCAGCTTTTCAGCTACTTCAGGCCGTAGAACCAGATCTTCCTCGACCTTGTCCCGAAGTGCTTCACGGACGTACTCGGAGACGCTGTTGTAATTCTTCCTCTCCGCTACAGCCTCAATCTCCCGTTTCTGATCATCCGGCAATTTGATCGTCATCGAACCCACAAAGTCTCACCATAGTAAGACTATAGTAAGAATATTTAAGTATTTGATGTAATCTACAAATCCAGTTCGTCTAACCCGTTGTCCATGTAGCAGGTGTAGCTGTCTCGTATGTAGTTCTTAGCCCGACTCATATGAGCCAACGGGATAACGTAAACTTCTGAAGCAGAGATCTGATCAACCAGTTCCGGTTCAAAGTCCATTTCAGCTTCAAAATCCGCCTTGTACAATCCGCCGTGAACAGAGGTAATACCGCTTTCAACACCGTATTCATCTGAGACAGGTTCCACCTCCGCATTCCTCCTTATTGCCTTCCAAGGCTTCGTACCGAAGCAAAACACCACATTAGGATCTATCTTTGAAATCTCCTGAACGACAATTTCCATGCCCTTATCCCTTCTTTCAGCATTTATCTGGCCTCCTGAAATCCTAGAACTGACTACATCCGTAACGTAGAAATCCTTAAAGAACGGGGACTCTCCGCCATCAAAGTCACCCCGCTCTTCAGGGATGTAGCTCTCCAAATCATCTATATTCGATATAACCCCTTTGTCCTGTAGCTTGTCCAGAAACGGTTCCGTGAAGTTGTCTCTTAGATTCTTTCCCAGCCATCCGTGAGAGAACTTCCTGTAAATCTTGACTTCTTCCTTTACCGAGTCAACATCCAGTAGGCGTTCAGCTTCTTGATGCCGGGAGTCCTCACGATCAGTTAAGGAACCAGGGGTCTCCATCAAAAGCATAACATCTGGTTCCTCATCCCATTCCTCGTGGTAATAGCAGGTAGAAAGAATTTTAGCCAACTTCCTTCGCTTACCCCGTTTTCTATTCAACCAGTCGATCAGCTCATCCTCGTCGACAGGGAGGTCGCTAAATTTCTCGATCTCAGTCAGATCCTTTGTCTGGTCTCCAGTATTGGTATGCCGAGAAACAGCGTCGGCTAAAACACCAATCCACCTGTCCTCAGCTAGTCCACGAGTATGCTGAACTAATTCTTCCTCAAAACCCATTCTCTAACACAGAATTTTTGCAGCAGAGAACCTTTAGTATCTACTGTTCAAAACCCGTGGAGTTCTCGGTGCGCCTCCAGATACACCTTATGGGGTCTGTAATCTGAGTTTTCAGGCTCTAAAATGGCTCTTCCTGCGATCTCTTGAATATCATCTGGCGTATCTACTTCCTCCGTTTCCTGAACGATGACTTCTAGGTCGTCGGTGATTGTGAACCAGCCGTGGTCGAAGGCCCAGTGGTGTAGTCGGCAGAGAGCTATACCGTTCTGCACCGTGTCTTTCCCTCCTTCTTCCTTCGGGTAGATGTGTGCGGCTTCTACTTCGGGTACGCCTTCGGGTGATCTTCGCTCGACTCCACAAACAGCACACTTGTATCCGTACTGTTCTTTGACTCGGCGTGAGAAGGCTGAGGATCTAGCCTTCCTCTTAGTCTCAACTTCTTCAGTTTCCTCGGTAAGACTGGGCTCCTCTACCTGTTCCTCCACAGTCCTTTGAGCTTCCTTGTATTCCGTGTAATCATCCATGTCGAGTCGGCGCATGGTGAAACGGAATACCTTCCTACCGTCCTTCTCGATCCTTTGAAAGTCCACTACCTCGACCAATCCCTGGTACTCCCACTGAGATCGTTCCTCATACTGGTAGAAGAAGTAGATCGGGAAACTCTCCTCGACAGCATCAATCAAAGCCTGGTTCCGAGGCGTCCGTTTCTGATCACCTTCCAAACCCTCGCCTATGTAGTGAAAGGTTTCAGAAGAAGTAACCTCGTCAGAATACGGACCGCCCTCCTTCGAAAGAAGCACAATGAAACGCTGCCTCTCATCCGGATTCCTGTAATTAATACCGACAGGATAACCGAACGAGGTATCGAAAACTTCCTCGAACTCGTCAAGAGAATACTCACGGCCAATCTCCAGAGACCCAGTCATTACATAGCCCTTTCACATCCAAATCTTATACTCATAACGGAGACCAAACCGGGTTTGAAAACCAGCACCGAAAACAGGTTAGAACACTACTGCCGGGTTGGACGGTCAGCCTTGAATCAAGCCGTAACCGTACTGGCCTGGTTGGACTACCGGGTTTGAATCAGGTTTCAAGTTTGAACGACTTACTGCCGTGTACGGGCTTCTGCGAAGAGGGAAAATGGAGCGTTATTGGAAGGAACTCCAGTAAGTGATTCTGAAGTCCTCTCTTGCTGTATCGAGAGTGTTGAAGTCATTATCCAGTAACTTCACTTGGAGTGTATATGTCCCATCTTCCTCCATCATACAGGTACCTATATTCAGTTCTTCAGTCTGTTCCTCTCCCGGTGATACAGTACCGAATGGATTGAGCATAGGGCTTCCTGAGCAAACCCTGGTTCCTTGATCGTTATAGACAGACATATCGAATTTCGGCGATATTGCCACGTTACCTGTGTTAGTTACAGTCACTCTTGTGGGATAGAGGTTTCCTGCCTGCGTCTCTATCCTGTCAATAGTTATATTGGCGGCTTTAGTCCTCTTCTCCTGCTGTGCCTGCTCTTGATTTCCAGTATCTGTATTCTGTTGAGGAGAAGTTCCTGTAGTTGGAGAATTTATCGATGGAGAAGCAGTATTGCTAATATTTGAAGGTGCAAAGGCCCCAAAGATCCCTAATCCTACGATAGCTACCCCGACGACCACCCATCTCGAAAATTCTATGTCATATTCCTCGCTGATCCGCTGTCTCGCATTTGGTATCAGAAAAATGCCTATCAGGAAGATCAGGACTCCACCGAAGGGACTGCTCGGCATCAAAGTAATTCCATTGATTAAGAACATTATTGCAAATATCCACGAGAGAATCTTACCGACAGTAATCTTCGTCAACTATAATCCCCTCCTAATCCCGCTTCTTGATCTTATTTTTTTAATTCCTATGGAGAAGTAATTCAAATTCTCAAAATAGCTATTAGCTCAGTCTATGTTGTTGACGGCGTCTTGCTGCCGGGTGGTGGAGCTGTGCTCGTA
>JBDGRC010000079.1:0-6877 GCA_042218495.1 Candidatus Nanohaloarchaea archaeon
CGCGGAGGAAAACCTGGACTGGGAAAAAGTCGCGGATAAATACCTTGAGGCCTATGAAGAGGTAATCTAAAAATGGAGATACAGGACTGGTCTGAAGTCTCGCAGAAATACCTGCAAAGAATGCCAGAAGCAGAAAGAATAGGTATAGTGACTGACACAGCAGAAACAAGCTCCGGAGTCGGAAGAGTATCAAGAGCTCTCGCAAAAGAATTTTCAGAAGAAGCAGACGTAGTTTTCTATACGATCCAGGGCAGGATATCGGATGAGAAATCAGAAGAATTTGAGGAAAAAGGGGTAAAGGTTAGAGAGATCGACAGAGGATCTTCCATAGATCCGAGAGAGGTAAACCGGATAAAGAAAATTTTCGAACAGGAGAACCTCGACTGGATTAACTCCCATGGCTTCTACCTCTCCATGGCCGCGGCTTTCTCCGATGTGGAAACCTTAAAGACCTACCACGCCCATATTACTGCCTTGTCGGAGGTCAAGAAGCATCCGCTTAACTGGGTTAAATGGGTCTTAGAAGAAGCACCTTCAGTCTGGCTCGCAGAAAAGAGAGTTTCGATAAGCAGATACGCAGCAAGACAGATGAAAAGATTCTACCTCTCCAGCTCAGAAGTTATCTACAACGGTATAGATACCGAGAGATTCAGGGAAAAAGAAACTGATTACAGATCCAAAACAGGCCTTCCCGAAGATGCCTACGTAGTTGGAAGCCTTTCAGCCCTGAAAAAATACAAGAACCAGGAGAAAACACTCGAAATATTCGCAGAAAAATATGCAGACAAAGAAAACAACTACCTGGTGATCGGTGGCGACGGACCAAGAAGAGAACACCTCGAACAAAAGGCCTCGGAACTCGGTATAGAACAGAAAACTAAATTCCTTGGCTACGTACCAGATGAAGAACTTGTCGACTTCTACAACTCCATAGACCTCTTCATCTATCCTTCTAAATGGGAAGGATTCGGACTTCCACCTATAGAAGCAAAACTATGTGGGTGTGAGATAAAAATACCTGATCCTAAGAAGGCTTTAATGGAGGTGATAGAGGTTGCCTGATGTTTTTTCAAAGATTTACCTGAAGTATGATAGAGATATCAAACCTATGCTAAAGGATTTGTCTGGAGCTACTAGGCTTTCGTTTTTATTATACTCATTAGCGGAAAAAAACATAGATAAGGTGAGTCAGGAACCAGATCCTGTGTTTGATATGGAATGGGATAATCTGATAATATTAGATGCATGCCGTTTTGACCTATTTAAAGAAGTTTATGAAGGGGATGCTGACTCTCGTATATCTGTAGGCAGTTCAACACTAGAATACGTAGAGAAAACATTTTCTAAGGGAGATTATAATGACACAGTATACGTAACCGGGAATCCACATTTCCATAAGTCTCAATTCAGAAATTTAACGGAAAGAAATGTTGAAGATGTTTTTCACAGTATTTTTCACACCTATCAAAATGATTGGGATGAAGATGAGAATACTGTCTTGCCGGATTCATTAATAAGAGATGCAAAAACAGCTAAATCGCTGTTTGCAAACAAGAAGCTTGTCGTTCACTTTATGCAGCCCCACTATCCATTCGTAAATTCAGATATGTCAAAAGGAGGGATTGATCCTGAATTAGAAGGCGAGGATGAAAGCGTCTGGAGAAAAGCTGAAAAAGGCATTTACGCAAGAGATCAGGCCTGGCAAGGATATAAAAAGAATCTTGAATTTGTAATAGATCGAGCGTTAGAGCTTGCAGAAGATTTAGAAGGGAGGACTTTAGTTACCTCAGATCATGGGAATCTGGTAGGAGAAAACGGCCTTTATGGACATCCGTCTAGAGGAAAAGCAAAAGCGTTGAGAAGAGTTCCAAGTATTTTTGTAGATTAAAGATTTATTTTTCTGTTAATAGTTGATTCTAACTCATAGGAAAACACTTTGGGTGACTTTAGGAGTGACTCGGTGAAGTAGAGAAGACTTTTAGGGGATAGCTCTTTTGCGTATGCTTTTCCAAGATCATATTTCAGTCTTGATTCTCTATGTTGCTTTTTACCCAGGAGGAAGGGGTAGTTCCTAATCATCTTATCTGTAAATTTGATTCTATCTCTGATCATTTCCTTCGAGCTGTTTGAGGCATTTTCTGAATGATGTCTCTTATAGTGAAGAGGTTTGTCGACAAGATGTATGTCTTGATCTTTATTAATTCTCAGAAGCATATCTCTGTCATTAAGACCATATAGTCTGGTGTCGTACACACCGACTTTATCGTAGGCGGACTTTCTTACCATTTCTGTAGTTAAAGGAGGGTTTTGCTCTTTTTTATAGGAAAAGAAGAAGTAATCGGCTATCTCATTTGTGTTGTGTTTTTGAAACTTGAAATCGAAGCCTCTTTCCTTCGACTCGCCTGTTTCTTCATATATATCTATGATATTGGTCAGGACCATACCCACATCTTCATTATTTTCCATAACCTCTACCTGTTCAGAAATCCTTTCCTTAGCGATAAAGTCATCTTGATCTATTATGGTAATAAGATCTCCTTGACACTCTTCTATTCCTATATTTCGGCTTTCCGAAATTCCTTTATTCTCAAGATTATTGACGAACTTAAAATCCCTATCTAAAATATCATTGACAAGATTCTTGTGATTAGTTGAAGGAGAATCATCTACTATTACAATCTCTATATTTTCGTATTCTTGATTTTCTATAGAGGTTAGACAATCTTTTAGATTCTCTTCCTTGGGATTATATAGGGGAACTATCACTGAAACCTTAGGCCTCATTCTCTCTCACTTATTATCCTCTCTAGACCCTCTTCAAAACTAATTTTTGGTTCCCAGTCTAACTCTCTGATTTTGGTACTGTCTACTGCGTACCGTTGATCGTGGCCTTTCCTATCTTCTACGAATTCTATAAGATTTTCATCGGCACCGACCAATTCGAGGATTTTCTTTGTGACCTCAATATTCTGTTTGAACTGGTTGGCTCCAACATTGTAGATTTCGCCAGTTTCTCCTTCTCTCAGGAGAAGATCTATTGCTCGGCAGTTATCTTTGACGTAAAGCCAGTCTCTCACATTGGTACCATCCCCGTAAACAGGCAGACTCTCCCCCTCTCTAGCCCGAGAAATGAACTTTGGTATTAATTTTTCTGGATGCTGATTAGGACCGAAGTTGTTGGTAGGCCTTACTATAAGCACGGGAAGGTTATGTGTAACTTTGAAGCTATTTGCAACCATGTCTGCAGAGGCCTTGGATGCGGAATAAGGAGAGCTCGGATCTAAAGGATCTTCTTCCGTAAATTTACCTTCTTCACGGCTTCCATATACTTCATCTGTGGATATCTGAATAAACTTCTCTATCTCATTCTCTTTTGCTACATCCATAAGTGTATATGCACCCTCGACATTCGACCTCATGAATGGCTTTCCTGACTCGATACTTCGATCTACATGTGATTCGGCTGCGAAATTGACTACAAAATCAGGATTCTCTTTTGAGAAAACTTTCTCCATTCTCTCTGCATCAGAGATATCTGCCTCTACAAAAGTTATTTCATCTAAATAAGGATCTAGACGCGACTTATCGGCGGCATAAGTGAGTTTATCTACAACAGCGATATCGATGTTTTCATATTTTTCAGAGAGGAACTCTATAAAATTGGAGCCTATAAACCCTGCGCCGCCTGTAATCAAGATATTTTTGCCGTTCATACAACTGATCTTTAACTTGACAGAGTTAAATTAGTCTCATATGAAGTACCTCATCACAGGTTCAAAAGGCCAGGTTGGAAGCTCAGTGAAAGAAATAGTAGATGAGGCTGTAGGCCTGGATCGTTCTGACTCGGATATAGAGCAAGATATTTCAGATCGGGAAGTTATCGCTAAAATTGAAGAAGAGGATCCTGAGGTAATAGTACACTGTGCAGCTATAACAGATCTAGATTATGCAGAAGAGAATCCCGAAGTTGCAGAATCTGCGAACGTTAAAGGAACGCATAATATAGTTAAAGCAGCTGAAAGCGCCGATGCTCATTTGATCTATATATCAACAGACTATGTCTTTGACGGTGAAACAGGGAGCTATAGGGAAGATGACAATCCAGATCCTGTAAGTCAGTACGCCCGGACGAAATATCAAGGAGAAGAAGAGGTCAGAGATTCAAATACTAGAAGCACTATACTAAGGACTTCTGTTGTATTCCGTGAAGATTTAGAAAATTTCTTTACTTGGGCCAAAGGAGAGCTTGAAGATGGAAAAGAAGTACCAGCTATCACAGACCAGACATGCTGTCCGACATACGCGCCGAATCTTGCAGAGATAATAGTTGAAGCGGCTGAGGAAGGGATTACTGGAACCTATCACGCTGCAGGGGGCTCAAAAGTTACAAGATACGAATCCGTCCAGATAATGAAGGAGGAACTAGGCCTTGGTGGCAAGGTAAAGAGATCGAAGATGGGAGATCTTCCCTGGGAAGCACACAGGCCTAAGGACAGCTCGCTTTCACTGGCAAAGCTGAAAGAGGACTTTGAAACCCAACCTATTTCAATTTCGGAAGCGTTTAGGAGGATGAAAGAATGAAAGGCGTAATTCTAGCAGGCGGAACCGGATCAAGGCTGATGCCTTCTACCAAAGTAACGAATAAACACCTACTACCTGTATACGACAGGCCTATGATATACTATCCACTAGATATACTGGGTAAAGCAGGAATAGATGATGTACTTATTATTTCTGGGGAAGGCCATGCGGGGGATTTCCTTGAACTTCTGGGCGATGGATCAGATATTCCAACAAACAGAAAAGGAAAAGAGCTTGATTTCAACTTTGAGGGAGATATAACCTACAAACTACAGAAAGAGCCGAAAGGAATAGCTCACGCGATCAGTTTAGCAGAAGACTTTATCGAAGAGGATGAAAAATTCATTATAATTCTTGGAGATAACATCTATGGTGAAGGCCTTACTGAACAGATTAAGGCCTTCCAGGAAAGCGACTATGAATCACAGATCTTCCTCAAAGAAGTAGATGATCCAGAGAGATTCGGAAACCCAAAGATTGATGGAGATAAGATCGTAGATATAGAGGAGAAACCAGAAAACCCGCACTCACCTTACGCAATCACAGGATGTTACGGCTTCTACAATGACAAAGTAGACAGCCTGTTCGGATACATCAAAAACGACATGGAGCCAAGCGAAAGAGGAGAATACGAAGTAACAGACATACTCAACTGGTATCTGGATCAAGGAGAACTAACCTACGAAACACTCGATCAGTTCTGGACGGACGCAGGAAAACCAGATGCATTGATGAAGGCCAGCAAGTATATGGAGGAGAAATTAGGATCTGATTAGCTCTTTGCAGTTATTACTTTGATGTCATTTTTCTTAGCATGTTCATTTTTCTCAGCAAGTTCTATATTAGTTATTTCGTATTCCTTATCCAGTAGAATTTGCTTAACTTTTTCTGTTGGTGCGCCGTTATTTCCGTGTGTTTCTACGATTATTGTTCTTGGATTTATTTCCAGGTTTTTGAGAACTCCGATTTCTGATCCCTCTATGTCAAGTTCTAGGATATCACAATCTGGTAAATCTTCTGGAGAAATTGTTTTAGCTCCTTTCGAGGATCCCCAAATGTTTTTTTCTTCTCCTATGATGGCATGATTCAGTTCTATATCTGAAACGTCGTTAATATTCAAAGTTTCTTCTATTTTTTCTAATTGAGATTTGGAGCCTTCATATACTGAGACTTTAGAAGGAGACTTATTTAGAAAAGCTGCCTTCACAGCAGTGACGCCTAACCCCCCGCCACAAACTATTATTTTATCACCTTTCTTAACATTCTCCTCCAAACTGTTGATCAGGCCTTGTTCGTAGTTCGGCCGGTTTTTAGTTTCTATAAAAGGAATGAATTTACCAAAAAGCTTGTGACTAGGGACCTTGACTCCGTTATATTTTCTATATACCTGAGGTAAGAGGGGTGAACATTTTCTAAATGAGAAATTAATGGACCTTTTTATTAGGAGGGGTAAACCTCCCTCTTTCAGAGCTTTTTTAGATTTCTCTATTAGATAAGTCATTTTCTCAGAATAAAAGGCCTTTTTCTTCTGCTTCTTCAAGCGTAGGCCATTCTTTGTCTTTGTCTGAGAGTTTTGGGTCTTCTGTTGGCCAGTCGATATCTAGCTCAGGATCGTTCCAGGCGATTCCTGCTTCTTGGTCTGGTGCGTAGTCGTTGTCTACTTTGTACTGGACTTCTGCTGTTTCGCTAAGGGTGTAGAATCCGTGGCCGAATCCTCGTGGAACCCAGAGCATCTTCTTGTTGTGTTCGGATAGAATCACTTTCTTAGTCTCGCCGAATGTCTCGGAGTCTTTTCTGAGATCTACTATTAAGTCCATGATTACTCCCTGTGTGCATCTTACTAGTTTGCCCTGTGCGTGTTCTCCTTTCTGGTAGTGAAGGCCTCTCAGCACACCGTGTTCTGACTTGGAGTGGTTGTCTTGTATGAAATCTATGTCTCCATGAAGAAGCCTCTCTGGTCTCCGAATACCTGTGGTTCAATTAACTTTACGTCCTTGAGTTCTGCGTCTTTGAATTCGAAAGGCATATTCCTTAAGTTGCTTTGTATATTTATATTATATATCAAATGAAATCTAGAGTTTTGGTTGTTACATTTGATGGTATGGATATTGAGTTGATTAGAGAATATGGCTGTGAGCATTTGATGGGTATGGAGGAGTTTGGAACTCTGGATAATTCTACAGGCATATCTACTATTATTACGAATGAGCTATGGGCCGGCTTTATCACTGGGGAGACTTGGGAGGAACATGGTATAGTTTCTAAGAATAGACCTGAATCTGATTTTCTCTTTGAA
>JBDGRC010000008.1:0-8207 GCA_042218495.1 Candidatus Nanohaloarchaea archaeon
CTGAATGCGTCCTCGTCCATCTCTTCCCGTACATGCGCGACAAGCCCCGGAGTTCTGGCTATAATGAAAATTCCTTTCCCGAGCCTCCAGTCCCATCTGAGGTCGGTCATTACAGCGGCGATCGCGCCGTCGACGTTGAGAACAAGCTCTAACTTCCTGTCGGCAAACTTTTTCCGGATATTAAGCATCTTCTCAACCGCTTCATCAGCTACATCAAGGTCGCGGGCTTTCTCCAGTATCTTAACGGCTCGAGGATCCTCTTCGTCGTAAACCTTGTGGCCGAGACCGGGAATGATGTCGCCCGATTCGATCCGGCTCTCGACAATCTCCTCCGCGGTTTTGTCGTCATGGAGCATCTTCATGCCGTTTTCTATGGCGCCGCCGTGCCTGTCTCCCAAGGCCAGCACTCCGGCAGCTACCGACGTGTTCATGTCGTTGCCTCCGCTCTGGACCGTCCTCGCGGAGACTGTAGAGGGGTTTCCAACGCCGTGGTCTATCGAAGACGAGAGAATCGTCGAGAAGATCTCCGATTCCTCTTCAGAAGGTTTACGTCCTGAAAGGGTGAGCCATATGGCGTCGGAAAACGGCATTTCCATAACCTCCTTTCTGTCCACGTCTCTTACCACGGAGTCTTTTCCTGACGACGAGATCGAGGTCTTCCAGTCCGTCATGTCTATAAACTTTCCTCCAGGGCTTCAGGAATTTTGTGGTGTCTGTCAACCACGGATGCGCCAGCTTCTCTCAGTTTCTTTTTCTTGGATGAGGGCAAGCCCCTGTCGCCCCTGATTATGGCTCCGGCGTGCCCGTAATTCGTGGAGGGCAGGTCTTCCGTGAACTCTCCGGCGATGAATGCGACTAGGGGCTTGGAGAAACCTCCTGACTCGATGAGCTCCGCGGCTCTGTCCTCGTAGGTTCCGCCGAGCTCGCCGTACATAACCACTCCATCAGTCTCTTCGTCTTCTTCGAACATCTTCAGCGCGTCCTCGTAGGTTGTTCCTGATATGACGTCTCCGCCGATCGCTACCGCAGTAGAAACGCCGAACCCGCTCTGCTTCAACGTCCAGGCTGTCTCCGTTGTCATTCCTCCTGACTTCGATATGATCCCGATCCTGCCGCTGTCGTAGGCCTCTCCGGGCTTGCTTCCTCCTATCGGGCCAAGCTTGCATTCGCCTGGAGTCAGTACACCGAGCGAAGAGGGTCCCACGATCCTGGCATTCCTTTCATCAGCTCTTCTCTTTATTTTCCAGGCGTCTCTAACCGGTATCCTCTCCGTAACTATACAGACGAGTTCGATTCCGTTTTCAAGGGCTTCGAAAGCTGCGTCTTTGGCTGCAAAAGGGGGTACGTACACGAGCGATGCGTTTATATCTGGCTCTGCTTCCAGAGCTTCCGAAACGGTGTCGTAAACGGGGACTCCTGCTACTTCTTCTCCGGACTTTCCTGGCGTCACGCCTGCAAGAACTTCGGTTCCGTAATCTATCATCTCCGGGACCTTCTCCGATGCCTCGCGTCCTGTTATTCCCTGTATAACTGCCTTGGTTTTCTCATCTACCAGTATGCTCATTTTGAACCCTCTTTGTACTCTTTGACCTTTTCGACCAGTTCTTCTGCCGTCTCCGTCATGGGCTTGTCGTTCCTGTAGAGATCCATGTCCAGCCCGAGTTCGGCCCTCGTCTCCCGCAGCAGCTCGAAACCCCTGTCGGCGCTGGGCCCGTCCCTCCTTACCACGATCGGATAATCGGGTTTTTCTTCCTTCAAAGCACGGCAGAAGCCCTTCATGGTTCTGTAAATATCCGTGTTGTTCGCTGTTCCTCCAACGTGCCACAGTCCGTTCAGCGGCTTCGACATTATGATTTTTGAAAGTCTGTAGACCTTCTCCGCCGGCGGATTGCCGCCGTACTCCGTGTAGTTCGCCGGCTGGCCGCCGCACGCCAGCAACGCGTCCATGTTCGTAAGAGAGGCTCCGCCTCCCGCCAGCATCATTCCGATATCACCGTCCAGCTCCGTGTACTTGCCCGCGATACCTCTGTGGTCATCTTCGTCAATATTCTCTGCCTTTTTCTCTCTTTCCGTCTTCTCTCTTCCCATGTCGGATCTTTCAGGATAGTTCCAGTCGTGTCGGTACGAGGCGTCTTCATCGAGATCTACCATCGCGTCGAGAACTACCGGCTCACCCTTTGACCATGCAAGAGGGTTGATCTCGACCATTCGTGCGTCCTCGTCGAAGAAGCATCTTGCTGCCCTGTGTATCGATGATGCCAGATCCGTGATTCTGCTGCTATCGACGTCATTATCCTTCAGGAACTCCCGGATTCTCCACTGTTCCGGTCTTCCGATCTCGAGCTTTTTCACGTTCCTGTCCTCGATCCCGCTGCCACCCTCGGTCGAGAACAGCAGGACGGGAGATCTCGTGTCGGTGTCGTACATGAACGCAACGTAGTACTCCGAGCTGAAATCGACTTTTTCCTCGATCAGGACGCTTTCTACCTCTCTTCCGTCCAGCTCCCTGTCTTCCAGATCTTCCGATATTCTTTCGGCTTCATTTTCGCTCTCCGCGAACCTGACTCCGCCCAGCTCTTTTCTATTCTTTAAAAGAGCCTGGGCCTTGACCGCCAGACCATCGGAGTTCTGCGTCTGTCGCGAGGGGGTTGAAAGCCCGTACTCTTCGAGCAGTTCCTTTGCCTCGTGCTCCTGTAGCTTCACGGTTATCCATTCTCCGTGGACCTAAAAACCCCTGTGGGTCATAAGATTCACTGATCAATATAGATTATGGTATATACCGGCAGAGGAGACGAGGGAAACACAGATCTCGCCTCGGGAGAGAGGGTTTCAAAATCGAGCGAAAGAATCGATGCCTACGGAACGGTGGACGAGCTGAACTCTCTGGTTGGTCTAATAGCCGCGGAGGTCGAGAACGGCAAGAGCCTGAAGGAGATACAGAACGAGCTCCATATCATACAGGCCGAGCTCGCGGACATGGATCCCGATAAGAGGGTAGAGGAGGAAGAGGTGGAGCGACTTGAACAGCGCTGCGACCACTACCAGTCCGATACCTCGATGCCGAACGATTTTGTGCTTGCAGGGGGTTCAAAAGGAGCTGCGTACTTTGACCTGGCCCGTTCGGTTGCCAGGAGGGCGGAGAGAAAGGTCGTGGCGCTCCATAAAAAAGAGGAGCTCAGGCAGCCGCTGCTATCGTATATCAACAGGTTGAGCGATCTGTTCTACCTCATGGCGCGTCACACCAATCATGAGGAAGGCGTGGAAGAGAAGAACCCGGACTACTAGAGCATCCTGTTCCATTCGCTGGTCGAGAACTTTTCATCGACCAGCTTTTCAGCTCTCCTCTCTGTCTCCCTCTCTATCGAACCTCTATGCCACTCTTTACCGTCCGTGAACTCTTCAGTCAGTGTATCTATCACCTTCTCCCGAGAGGCGTCCGTGTGGTCGGAGATTCTTGCCACTCGTTTCTCCGCGGACCTGACGGCCTTGTCGGACAGCTTCTTCTCCCCGATCTTCAGAGCTCTCAGCATGGCCTCTATGTCGAGGTCGTAGCTCATCATGGTATGGTGGAGCACTGACTCCTGACCTCTTGACTGCGCTGCCCCGCCTATCTTTCCCTCCTCGTGCTCGATGTCGTTCAGCGGCACGTGCTCCACGTCAACTCCCAGTTTCCTGAGGCTCCTTCTTGCGAACCCGTCTAGCTCCCTGTAGCTTTCCTTGATGCTCTCCGACTCGACAAGATTATTCGGGATGTAGATGGAGTAAGTTATCACGTTTCCTGGCTCGGAGAACATCGCTCCCCCTCCGGTTATCCTTCTCACGACCTCGATGTCGTGCTTCTCGACGTAACTTTCGTTTACCTCGTCCCTGAAGGACTGGAACCTGCCGATGGGGATAGACGTGTGCGGCCGGTGCCAGAACCTGAGAGTGGGTCCGATTTCGCCCGACTCCATGCGCTCGTGCAGCACCTGGTCGATGGCGTGTTGCATGGCTTCGGAACGTTTCTCTCCCTCGATTATTCTCCATTTCATTTATCTTCACCCGCCCTGATGTAAGCCTCTGCCACGTCCTCCGGCGAAAATCCTATGAAGTCGGCTTCCAGGTCCTCGAGAGAGCTGGCCACTTCGCTCTCTCCCGCGTCTTCCTTCTGGTTCTCAAGCCGGTTCTCTATCTTCTTCCTGGCTTCTGGCGGCTCGAGGAAGAAGTCGCCGGTAAGCCTGACTCCATCCTCCTCTCTTTCTACCTTCACCAGCTTGCCGTTCTCCGCCTTGACCTCTCCTACCGCCATGATATAACAAGGGCCGGGGCGGAATAAAAGCTGTGAGGTCAGCGACTCAGGAGTTGGAGTACAGTTTCAAGGAAGGATTGGACCCACCGGTGGTTTTCATCCACGGCTGGCTGGGCTCCGGCGAGTTCTGGAGACACATAACGCGGAGGATGGAGTTCGAGAACGCGAGCCTCCGGTACGATCAGAGGGCTCACGGAGGATCTGCGGACGGAGGCTTCGACATCGACTCACTCGCTGAAGACCTCGAGAGGCTTCTGAACGAGACGGGGCTTGAGAACCCGATCCTGGTCGGTCACTCTATGGGAGGAATGGTCTCGCTCAAGTACGCGACCCGGAACAGTGTATCAGGGCTCTGCCTGCTCGGCACCTGTGCATCAACGCCGGAGCCGGAATACCGCTCCGTCAGGTACTTCCTCGACAGGTTTGAGTCGATAGAGCGATCGGACTGGGCGAAGGGGATAGCGGAAAACTACGTTGGTGGCTCAGACGAAAAGATGCGCAGGATGACTGAGAAAGAGCTTTTAAACGCAGACAGGGGGCCTATCATCGATGGACTCGAGGCGATGGTTAAGTACGATGTCAGGGAAGAACTGGAGGGCCTAGAAGCAGACTCTCTGGTAGTCGCAGGCGAGCAAGACGGCGCGATAACGATGGAGAAGTCGCGTGAGCTTGCCGAGCTCGTCGACGCCGAGCTCATACGGGTTGATACTGGCCACCAGATGCTTCCGGAGGCCCCCGATGAGATCTCAGGCCTGGTTCAACGGTTTATCAGGGACTGTTCAACCTAATTTAAAGCTCGCCCTTTGATTCTGAGTATAGCGAGGGTAGCCAAGTGGTCAAAGGCGCAGCGTTGAGGACAAACTGCTGTCAGTTTGATCCGCATCAACTCGAAGTTGATGCTTAAAGCAGATCTTCGAGATCTGCGTCAACAGAGAGCATCCGGCCTTCGGCCGAATGCACCACAGCAGTTCTGATCAGATGCGCTGTCCCGTAGGGGTTCCAGGGTTCGAATCCTTGCCCTCGCACTTCTACGCATAAAAACAACCTGTTCGGATTTATGCTAGTGAGCACTTTTACCAGATTTGAAAATCTTTAAGCAGAAGATAGAGTAGATTCTTAGCGATAGCATCTCCTAGAATCTTTCTTTTAATTACTGGAATGATCTACCTGTTGGACCTCCATCAGAGTCATCTGAATCTTCCTCAGATATTGAATCGATTGACTGTGCCAGTTCTGACATTCCTACTCTTAGATCTTCTAAATGTTCCTCAGGTTCAGGGTCATCATTTTCTCTCAAAACCCTATTTATGTTCGTCTTAGCAGCTTCCTGAACCACTTTCTCTATATCAGCTCCTGTGAATCCATCTGTTGCCTCAGCTAATTCTTCATAATCGATATTGTTGGAGACAAGTACCCCAGCTCCCTCAGGATCTGTAGTAGTCTTAATTTGGAATATCTCTTCTCTTGCACCATAAGTAGGCTCAGGCATTTCGATCTGCATACCTAAACGCCCTCCTCTCATAAAAGCTGGATCCACTTGATCTAACCTGTTGGTAGTTCCTACGGTTAACACAGGATTTTCTGATTCATTTAATCCGTCTATTTCTGAAAGCATTTGATTGACAACACCATATCTCGCTTCATTTGCTCCGCCACTTCTTGCCTGTGTTAAAGCATCTATTTCATCCAGTAAAATCATTGAAGGTGCATTTTGCCTAGCTACCTGATATAAATCCTGAACATTACCTTCAGATTCTCCCACGAGACTGTCAAATATATCAGCACCGCTCGCTTCTATCACAGTCGCGTCCGCCTGAGAAGCCGCTATTTTTGTCGAAAGCGTCTTTCCTGTGCCTGGAGGACCGTATAATATAACGCCGTCAGGTTCTACTCCAGCACGATCAAACAACTCAGGAGCCTCAAGAGGATTCTGTATATTTTCAATAAGTGTCTGTTTCAGCTCTTCATCCGCTCCAAGATCATCCCACGTATATCCCTCAGGATCGTATGCCTCTCCTACAGGTATTTCCTCTTCTGCATCTTTCTTTTTCTTCTTGCTGCCACTTCCTGTTGGAATTGAACTTCTTGAACTCAAACTTGTCGTTAAATCTCCTTCCAAAAACTCTTCTACTCCGTGATCGTTAATTTTGCCGAGTTGCCTTTCAATATCATTATGTTCAAGTGCTTCAGGGCTGAAAGGAAATGTGTAAAATTCAGTGCCTCTTTCTCCAGTAGGAAACTCGAAACCGTAGATATGTGTGTAGACCTTTCCAGCAGGAGGAAATGAATCAGATTTTTGCCATTCCTCAGGTATTTCCTCCTCACTAGGTCCTGAACCAAAAGCTGTTGTATAATCAAATAACCAGACGGCAGTAGCAGCTTTCAAATTATCGTCTTCATCATACAATACTTCATCGTTAGGCAACGTTTTGGGATCCTCAATCCTGTAACCTTCAAGAAAGCCTCCATAAGGGCTTGTTGCCCTAGTTTCAACATAATTAAGTACATCTCTAGCTTCATCTAGTGATAGAGGACCTCTATAACGTAGATCGGGATCCTGATCTCCGTGAGGATTAGATAAATCTACATTGCCATTATCTGGAACTCTATCATCCTCTTCTCCGCCATTATCTCCGCCAAATAGCCACATGTAACTACCTATTTTAAACAAAGATTTAAGAATATTGAGGCGCAATCACTGTAATCGCGACTCTAATCTAGTTTGGGAAAAAATATTTCACTGTCAACGACAGAAGATATCGGGCTAACCCGTACAGTTTCTCTGTCTGCGTTGCCCTCGCACTACATTGCATACTAACAAGGCATTCTATCCTTTTCTATAACGAGAAGTTGATTTCGAGTCAAAAATTTCGTCTTAGTATTGGATCTCTAGGCCGAGGCAACCTAACCTAGAACTCAAATCATGCTATCTGGCCTAACGGCAGTTATTTCATCTCCTCTGTACCTTCCTTGTAGTACACGGCCGCTCTTTGTTACATAATTGGAGGTTTCTGAAACCACCATTTTTTGATCTTCGCCCAATATGACAGCAGGCATTCGGCCAACAGCATACCTCATGTGAATCCTAGTCTCTCCGTACTGAAGTTCCTCGCCGTCTTTTCCGTGTATTCGACGACCATTCAGGCCTGGAGGGCTACCATCAAGCCTTTCAGCCAGATCTTCTATTATCTCAGCAGCTGTTTCATTATTAGAATTTATTGAATTTCTGTTCCAATCCTCATCTCCCTCCTTGAATATCTGGAATTGATCATCGTATGTTATTTTATCTCTCTTTTCTTCATCAACGCTAGGATAAACCGTTATGAATTTTCCTTCCTGGCGCGTCGGTTTCGCATTCCTGAAAGTGAATCGGTCGGTAAAAACCTTATGTGCAATATCGTTCTCCTGCAGATACGGAAGTACTTCTCTGGCGACCTCTCTAGCTTCATCCGGATAGGCAGCTACTCTCACTTTCCACCCCTGGTGTGGAATACCAGAACTTTCCTCCTGGTCGTAGTGAACGAAATCATCTGAACTATGATCTTCGAATGGAACAAACACTTCATAAGGTTTATATCCTTCAGCAAACTGGTCGTACCACTCTTTATCCACAGAACTTCTGACATCTTCCGTGCTTTCCTCATCAGTTCCACTAGGCATAGGTCGAGAATCCAAAGACTCTGGATGTGTTCCCGATCGCATGGACTCTATCTCTTCCTGAATGCGTATCCTCAATTTGTTCCCTGTCGTGTCAACGGCATTAATTTGATCCTCCCCGACATCGTTCTCAAAATAACGGCTCCAATCTTGCCAGGTAACTATCCTTTCATTAACGCTCATAGAAATCCTGACCAAAGGAAGTCTTTTTAATGTAATGAGTTAGTAACAATAGCCGATGCACGTCGTGTATTGTGCAGGT
>JBDGRC010000080.1:0-29996 GCA_042218495.1 Candidatus Nanohaloarchaea archaeon
GACAAAGACCTTGCACTAGAGAAACATCTCGAAGAGTTCATCGAGCTCTGTCGAAGCCACGTAGTCATAGGCAGAGGAGATGGAAAGCTGACAGAAAACCAGCTGGAAAAAGGATGCAAATCAGTACTCAAACAACTAGTCTACTTCAGAAAAGAGAACTACTTCGAGGAAGACTTGGATGCTTTCGAAGAATTCCTGCAGGAAGAACTGGATAACCTGTCGCAGTTCCAGGCAGATGGCTTCCCGTTGGAAAACTCGCTGGAAATCCAGATCGATCACTCGGATCTTGACAGTGGAGACATGATACCTAGATGAAATTTTTCAGAAAAATGAAAGAGTTCTCAAAAAATTGAAAACGTTTTTAAGATTTTGAATATAATAAGGTTGTATGAGCCCGACCACAAAAACATCAGAAAAAAAGAACTTCATGGACTTACTGGCTACAGACTATAAACAGGAGGTATTAGAGGTACTTCTAGATAAACCTGGTTACATGTTTACTGTAAACGAATTAGCCAATAATGTTTCTGGCTCTTACAACAGCGTAAACAAGTTTCTAAGACAACTAGAAGAGTTCGATATCGTGAGTTTTCAGAAAAAAGGCGGAAGCCATCTAGTACAATACAACCAAGACTCTAGGTATCATAATGTGATTAAAACTCTCTTAAGAGCCGACAACAAACCTCTTGAAGAAGCAGCTGAGAAATACGCCGAAAAACTGTATTCTGATCTAGGTCTAGAAGATCAAATCAAGTCAATCTTATTATTCGGTTCGGTGGCAAGAGGAACTGCAGGACCAAATTCAGATATTGATATTCTTGTACTGGTAGATGAGGACGCCGATGTAGGAAAAATCAAGAATAAGGCAAGAAACCAGGCCCAAAAAGTTCAATTAGAATATGAAGTAGTCCCAGTAGTTGAGAACGTAAAGGAGTTCAAAGACAACCTGGAAAATGGCAAAAGATTCGAGACCAATGTCAAGAAAGACGGAATAGTCCTAAAAGGTGAAGAACTTGAGTTCAAGGATTGAAAAATCACTTACAGAAGCAGAATCCTACATAACAGCAGCAAACAAACAGTACGAAAAAGCGTTAGAAAGCGGAACTTGGAATCCCGTAATCGTCAGCTGCATAATGGCGATGATCAAGTCAATTGACGCATTGATGCTTGAATATAGAAACGACACTAATCAAGATCACTCCAAAACAGCAAACGAACTTCAAAGACTATACGAAGACGGCCTAATATCAGACAGCTTCAAATCCAACATCGACTCAGTAAGGAAATGGGTAGTAGACGAGAAAACCGACATACAGTACAGAAACAAATCCGTCTCCCAGACAGAAGCCGACAGAGCCATAAAATCAGCAGAAAGACTTCTCAAAAAGACCAGAAAAGAACTAGAATGACAGAATTTTCTCCCAATGATGAACAACAGGAACTGATCGAAAGCATCGACGGAATCTACAAAGTCGATGCAGGAGCAGGGACAGGGAAGACCTTCACGATAACAAGAAGATATGCTCACATACTGGAACAAGAAGATGTTGAACCTGAAGATATTCTACTTCTAACATTTACCAATAATGCTGCGGAGGAGATGAAGGAGCGGATCATCAACCACTGCAGCTACGACATGAAAAACCTGCGTGACGAAGCTTCCGGAACGGAGCTTCTTGGAGCAGACACCTACCGGAGTCTGCGTGAGGCACCGATATCTACATTTCACAGCCTGGCGAAGAAAATAATTACAGAAAACGGTTTCGAAGCTCCAAAATATCTGGGAATCGACGATCACGTAACCAACTCAACAAGGTTGATCGAAAACGAGGTCTTAGAAAAACAGGAGTTCCGACGGTTCATAAATAACTTCATAGAGAAAAACCCTCAGTACAACAACCTCTACCGAGTCCTCTATGATTACAGCGAACTTCTCAGCTTGATTAAATCGCTGGCAGCAAAAGGCATAGTACCGACTGAGGAAGCCTGGTACCGGAACTCAGAAAGATACTTGGATGGAGACTTCGCAGAGTTCCAGGAAGTTTTCGAGGAGATGAACGAACCAGGACAAGGATCTAGAGGCCCTACACAGTCGGACTTCCTGAAGAAAGCTGGAGGGATCTTCCGAAACAAATGTCTGCCAGAGGACGCACCAGATTACGGAGATGTAAAGGATTCGAAACAGATCAGTCCAGAATACGGCGAAGAAGCTTTCAAGGAAAATCGGGAAGATCTAAAGCAGTTCATACATGATATATACTACGAGTACCTCGAATACTGTCTATCCCACAACTACCTGAACTTTAACTTCCTGTTAGTGTTTGCCTATGCTCTCCTCTGTGAAGACGACGAACTACGTGAAGAACTCAGTTTCAAGTACTCAATGATCGATGAGTTCCAGGATACTAATGAGATTCAGTTCAAGGTTGCAATGCTTCTATCAGAAGGGAACACGGCGGTTGTCGGTGACTGGAAACAATCTATTTACAGCTTCCAATATGCCAACGTCGACAACATACGAGAGTTCAAAGACAGGCTAGAAAAGTACAAAGAAGAGCTTAACCAGGATCAAAACAGGATAAGCTACGCTATAGATGACGTGAAAAGAATAGACTTGAAGCAGAACTACAGATCTACGCAGGAAATACTTGACTTCTCCGAAGACAGTCTAACTCTACCCGGGAAAGAAGGCGAAGACGTAGAGGAGAAAGATATCGTTCCTCTAGAAACCAAAAAGGAAGGATTCAATACCTCGATAAGTAAGCTGAAGTCGGAGAACGAGGTAGAAGCAATACTTCACAAGATCCAAGAAGTAGTTGAAAATCCTGACTACAGTTTAGAGGAAGAAAATCGACCGCCTAGGTACAAAGATATAGCTATTCTAACCCGTACCAGAAACTTCGGGCTAGAACTCCAAGAAAAGGCCGAGGAATACGGTATACCGATTGCATATGAAGGCGGAGTAGAACTCTTCAAGACTCGACCAGCTATTCTACTTCTAGCATGGCTCCGTGTACTCAACTACAAGAACTCAAACAAAGGATGGGCAGTAATACTGGAAGGAGCAGATTACAACCTTGCAGAAGTTGAACATATACTCGAAGAGGAGGAATATCCTGAAGAGATGCTAGAATTCAGATCGGAGCTTGGACAGTTAGACGATGTTTCAGCTGTAGCCCGGAAAGTCTTCTCCAGATACGGAATCGAAAACGGGTTCTCCGACAAAGTCGCCCAGGTCCTCCAAGACACGTTCGACTCCAGCTACAAGAACCTCGGAGACCTGATCAGATTCATAGAAGAAAGCATAGAGGAAGGAGAAACATACGAAGTAGACGACTCCAAACCGGAAGCAGTAACAGTACAGACCATTCACTCAGCTAAAGGCCTGGAATATCCAATAGTATTTGTCTCAGACATAAACCAGAGACACTTCCCATCTAACCAAGGAAGCAATTCAAGAATCATCTATGAAGACCCAGTAGGACTGAGACAGAAGAAAACCTACTCAGTGGAAAACAGTTATCTCTACGACAACTGGAAAGCCAGCCTGGTTTCAAAAATCCTTACCGGCGACTACGACGAAGAACGCCGACTCATGTACGTGGCGATGACAAGAGCTGAACAACACCTCTTCTTCACAGCTGAAACAGATAACGAAAGCCCATTCTTCGAACACCTCAACCTAGAAGCAGAAGAAGTAACTCCTGAACTAGAAAAAACGGAATTCTCCAGCAAGAAAGGAAAAGAGTTGGAAGTAGATAAACCGGAGAATAAGGCTCCAGTCAAAAGATCCGTCCACGCCATCATGAATCTATCAGAAGATACACAGGGGCGGGGAGCAGAGTTCGGAACACAAGTCCACGAATTCGCAGAGAAATACGCCAACGGCGAAGATGTAAAGCCTCAAAATAAGGATGAAGAACACGTCAAAGATTTCATAGATTCTCTAGATGGAGAGTTAAGGACCGAAGTTCCAATTAAGGTACCTGTTGAGGAAGAGGGCCGAAAGATAGTATATCACGGAGTAATCGATTTGATTCACTTTACTGGAGAAAAAGTACAGATAATCGATTGGAAGACAGATTTAGAAAGAGTAAATCAAGAAGAGTATGAAAAACAGATTGAAATCTATAGAAAGAGATTGTCGGAGACTTATTCGAGACCTGTAACTGGGAAAATAGTCTATACCTCTAATCCCGAATCAAATCAATCTTAAGTTTAACAGATAAAGCATAATCAGAGGGTTTTGATGACAGATTTCGATAAAAAGATTGAGAACTGGAAAGAGAAGCTTCTGGACCTAACTAGACGGAACAAAATGGTTCATTTTAAGCCCACGAAGACCAAATCTCTCCCTCTCAAAGGTCGGAATAAATCGGAAATCAAGGAGCTTTTTCTGGACGAAGAAACTATTTTTGTAAGAAAGCCTGAAACTAAAATCGAGGAAGATGAAGAAGAAACAGAAGACAGAAGAGATGTAGAAGAAGACGAGATTGAAGGAAACGAGGTGCTTCCAACACGGAATCTTGAGGATTCTGATTATTCTCTGAATCAGTTATTTTTGAATCAGAGAAGTATTTTGCAGGAAAAAGGTGTAGATCCGCTCTACATTTCAATGGGTATGATGCGTTGGTTTGAAGCCGAAAGTAGCGACGAAGTGCTACGTTCTCCTTTGATACTTGTGCCCGTTGAAATTGAAAGAAAGACCAATGAAAATCCTGAAAGATACAACTATGAAATAAATTATGAAGAAGAGGAAGTTCTCATAAACCCGGCGTTAAGGAAAAAATTAAGCGATGAGAGAGGTATTGAATTACCTGATGATGAGGATGTTGTTTTAGAAGATTTAGAGGAGATTTTCGAATCTGTCAGATCAAAAATAAATGGATTTCCTCGGTGGGAGATAAAGGAAAAGATTATTCTAGGAATATTCCAATTTGCTAACATAGGTCTTTATAACGACTTAGACAAGAATAGAGAGGCTATCAAAGAAAACTCCGTTGTCAAAGCGATGAACGATGATTTGGAAGATTTAGACACAGATTTAAGCGATGTTCCTTCCCAAGAAGAACTTGACGATAAAGTAAATCCCTCTGATACTTTCCAAGTTCTGGACGCAGATCCAAGCCAAAGGGTCGCAATCGAAGCTGCGAAGTCTGGAAAAAGCTTTGTACTTCAGGGTCCGCCAGGAACTGGAAAGAGCCAGACTATCACCAATATAATAGCAGAGAAAATGGCTGTGGGCGAAAAAGTTCTATTCGTAAGCCAAAAGAAAGCAGCTTTAGACGTAGTGAAAAATCGTCTTGAAGAGGTAGGACTAGGACGGTTTTGTCTAGAGGTCCATGGTCGTAAAGCAAACAAGAACAAAGTGCTCAAAAGTATAGAGTCAGAGATGAAGAGCCAAGCAGTCCGAAATGGAAAAAATAGAGAAGAGCAGCTTCAAGAATTGAAGACGAAAAGACACAGATTAAACAACTATGGTGAAGTACTCCATACCGAGTTCGGAGAGATAGGTACAACTCCTTACGAAGCACATGGTAAAGTAGCTATAAACGATGATCTGCCTAGAGTTAACCTAGATATAGAGAATCCATTAGAAATATCCAGCAGAGACTTCAATGAGATGAAGGAATCGGTTAGAGAACTTGCCCAATACGAATATGAAATAAAGAATTACAATGACCATCCTTGGAAATTCTCTACTATAGACTCTTGGAAGATGAATACTTCCGAAAATATTCGAGACCTGATAGAGGATCAGAGAAGTATTTTGAGCAGGATTCAGGAGTCTTCTGAAGAAGTTCAAGAAGAGATAGAAGTCTGTCCTAGGACCATCAATGAGTTCAAAAATATTGCTGAATTTCTGGAGGTATTACGTGAAAGGCCTGAGGTTTCTTGGCGTAAATCACTTCTTTCAAAGGATTTAGTTGAGATGAAGGATAGCATTTTGGAATTCTCAGAGGTAATGAAAGAACTTAGAGACCTAAAAAGTGAACTGGAATCAAATTACAGAGATTCCCTTTTTGATGAGGATGCAGAGGAGCTACTTGATGAGCTGGAAGAGTACGGAATTAGCAGATATGTAAGCCCATCCTACAGAAGTCTAAAGAAGAATATACTAAATCATGCGAAGCAAGAATACTCTCCAGGCTATTCAGATCTTAAAGCTGATTTGGAGAAACTAGAAAGAATTCAAGAATTACAACAATTGAGAGAAGATTTCCAAACTGAGAAGGACCTGATTAAAGGTTTATATGACGGACTGACGACTAACTGGGACGATGTAAAATCAGTTCTGGATTGGCTAGAAAGACTATATGCTAGGGAGGAACTCTTTAACCAGGCCGTGAAAGAGAAAATTATTCGAAACGATTTGGATATAACACTGGTCGAGAAGATTGAAGGTCTACATTCTGAATGGGTTGAAGTTGAGAAGAAATTTGGTCAAGTAGCAGACCTTGATGAAATAAGGGTTGCTGGTAATAGCTTCTATCAGACCAAATTCACGGAACTAGATGAATTCCTGGAAAATTTGGAAGGGCAGTTGTCCAAGCTTAAAGAATGGGTCCAGTTTAGAAACGAGTTTGAGAATATCGATAGAAAATTCCTGAAAGAGTTTCTAGAGAGTTCTTTCGAGAAAAATGTAGAACCGAAGAACCTGGTTAAAATTTTCGAGAAACAGTTTTTCTCCACCTTCCTAGATGAGATATATGAACAAAATGATTTAGGAGGATTCAACAGCAGAAAATTCAATCAGTTGGTGGAGGATTTCAGGGAATTAGATAAGAAACAGGAGGAACTTGCAATTAGAGAGATACAGCACAGAGTTACTAGCCGAAAGCCAAAAATGGATTTAGAGCATGCTAAATCTTCTGAACAGGTATTCCTAAAAAGAGAAATAAACAAGCAACGCAGGCATAAGCCGCTACGGGTCTTGTTCGAGAGATCATCAAACATAATTACTGAACTCAAACCTTGTTTCATGATGAGTCCTCTGTCAGTGGCTCAATACCTACAACTTGATTCTGTAGAGTTCGACACAGTAATCTTTGATGAAGCTTCCCAGATAGAACCTCAGGAGGCTATTAGTAGCATTATAAGAGCCGACCAGGCTATTGTAGTCGGAGATACCAAACAATTACCTCCTACACGTTTCTTCAAAGCTGATGTAGAAGACAAGGAAGATGTTAGAGAAGACCTTGAGAGCATTCTGGACGAGACGGCTTCGGTTTTGCCTGAAAAATATCTATTATGGCATTACCGAAGTAAAGACGAGGAATTGATCAGTTTCTCAAACCATCAATACTACGATAACCGGTTGAAAACATTCCCATCAAATGATCCAGAGACTGAGACAGGAGTAGATTTCCAGTATGTAGAAGACGGTGTCTACGATAGAGGTAAAAGCAGCAAAAACAGGATAGAAGCTGAGAGAGTTGTAGACCGTATAGAGAAACATGTAGAGAATAAACCAGACAAAAGCCTTGGAATTGTAGCATTTAGTACCAGTCAACAGGAAGCCATAAGAGAAGCACTTGCGGACCGTAGGAAGGATAATCCTGCCTTAGAAGAATTTATAAGTAAAGATCAGGGAATAGAGGACTTCTTCATCAAGAACCTTGAAACTGTACAAGGAGATGAGAGAGATGTGATATTATTCAGTATTGGTTACGGGCCCGATGAACAAGGAAGGATAAACATGAACTTCGGTCCTCTCAACAGTGAAGGCGGTGAAAGACGCCTTAATGTTGCAGTTACGAGAGCTAAAGAGAAGGTCGATGTGATATCTTCTCTTCTGCCTGGAGAATTAGATGTTGGCAGAGTTTCAAACGTAGGCCCACAACACTTCAAGAAGTATCTGGAATACGCAAAAGCAGAGAAACCTAGCCAAGTTCTGGAGAGAGACCAAAGTTATAGCTCTAACCTGGAATTTGACTCTGAGTTTGAGGAGGCTGTATATGATGAACTGGAGAGTCAGGGATATGATGTAGTAACTCAGGTAGAAAGCTCTGGATATAGCATAGATCTGGCAATAAAGCATCCTGAGAACCCGGGGAAATTCATACTCGGTATAGAGTGTGATGGAGCGGCCTACCACAGCACCAAGACAGCTAGGGAAAGAGATCGCCTCAGGCAACACGTTCTGGAGGATCTTGGCTGGGAGATACACAGGATCTGGTCGACGGACTGGGCGAGGAACAAGAGGGAGCAGGTCAAGAAGATAGACAAGAAGATAGAGGATCTTCTAAACGGAGAAAGTGAGGAACAAAAGATAGATTCTGATTTTAATCCGGACGAATACGAGGAGATTGAGCTTGAAAAATTGGAAGGCCTCCACAATGATATAGAGGATTACAAGGAGCCCGAAATAAACCAGAACTCTGACAGAGATTTCGATAACATTCGTTCTTCGACCCTCAAAAAGGCGCTAAATAGGATTGTGAAGAAATATGGTCCAATATCAAGAGACGAAGCCTATAATCTCGTAGCTCAGAAATGGCAGTTCTCGCATGCTGGACAGAGGATTACCAGAAAGCTGGACTCTCAAGTGAGCATAAGTTCGAATATTAAATCAAAAGACGGTTTCCTATGGCACAAAGATATGGATAATCTGAAAATAAGAATCAATACAGATGATTCTCAGAGAGATATCCAAAATATACCTTTAGAAGAGCTGGCAAAAGCTTCCTATGTGATACTCGAGAATGGCTATAGGATAAAAAGAGACGATTTAATACTGGAAACTGCCAGGCTTTATGGCTTCCAAAGGAACGGCGAACGGATCAAGAAAAGAATTGGAAAAGCAATAGATAAATTGGAGGCAAGCAATCAAATAAAAGAAAGAAACGATTACTTAGAGATAACTGAGGAAAAAGATCTGTCTGAATCAATTCCGATTTAGGACCATAAAGGAGGGGCTTTACACACCACCAGATTTCAAAACAAATAAACTACAATCGATATATTATGCGTACTAACCAATATTCTGGAGATTCTGTCAAAAGCAAGTATTTTAATGAATTTAGTGATAAGATCGGCCAGAATGAAATCGTGTTTCATATTATTTCAACCAGCCAGATTAATTGGCAATGGGGCGGGAAGGAAAAATCTAAATCAGGTCAAGGTTTTGTTAGAATAGTTCTAACATCTGAGAAATTACTTATTAAGATACCTGATGGGAATGAAATGTCAGATATAATTATAAAATATCCTCAAATTGAGAAATGTGAAATTAAGGATAATAATCAACTAAAAATTTCAACAAACGACAGAGAGATTTTTACACGCGTGAAGAAGCCGTTAGATGATGAACTAACAAGAATTGTTCAAGTCATGGAGGATGGCCCACCTGATCAAGAAATAAAACAGGGAAAAGAGGAAAAGCAAGTTTCAGAGGATCCATCTGGGAGAGTAAGAGAGATAAAATTCAGAGGAGTTGAATTTGGAGTTTCTAAGGACGAAATATTATCTAGTGAAAGTCAAAAGCCAATTGACAATTTAAAAGATGGAAGAATAGAGGTATTGGAATTTTCCGATAGTTTGAAAGGCGAAGAAGTTAGGGCACGCTATAGATTAGTAGACGGGGAGTTTGCAACGGGAGAATATTGCTCTAAGAAAATATTCTATGTTGAAAAAGCCGATGATCTCTTCCATAGTTTAGAAGATTTACTTAGAGAAAAATATGGAGAGCCAAGTGAGAGAAGACAAACAGAAAACGAGAAGGTTGTAAGAGAATCCGGCGGGTTTAGAGGAGTAATCAACTGGCGTGGTGAGGGATGTGGAATTTCACTTCGTAACCGCAGATTTCTAGGTGAAGGATTTTACCAGGTGAAAATTCAGTATGAGGATGATCGATTGATGGAGAAACTTCAATCTGCTGCCGATTCAAATACAGTCAATAAGTTATGATAAATCTCTAAAGTTCTAACTATTTTTAACCAAAAAGCTGTAAAGAGCCTTCTTCTATTGCTTTAACAGAGATAACAGTGGACAAAATCTATGTAGACACAAACATCTTCCTTGACGCACTCAAGGACAGGACCAGCAGGAACGGCAGAGATCTAGGTACTCCCGCAATGAGCGTACTTTCTCAAGCAAAACACGGCCGATTCAAGATTATAGTCTCAGACTGGACTCTCCAAGAACTGGGTAAACATATAGAAACAGAAAAGGTCGAAGAGCTTTTTTCCGATATTGGAGAAGAACAGATTATCCGTTGCAGCTACAGCGAGGAACAGAAAAAGAAGGCAAAAGAATCCTCGGATCACTGGGAGGATTATTTACACGGTTTAATAGCTGAGGAAGAAGACGTGGACTGTATAGTAACTCGTAATGTTGATGATTTTAGAATTCTCTCAGGAGTCAAGGCCAAACTTCCTGGACAGATCTGAGGAATCCATGTCTTCAAGTTCCTCTCTCCGTTTTTCCTTTTCTTCTTCCGATATCTCTTCGGCTGAACCCTGCAACTCCTCCAGCTCTTCATCGACTTCAGGCTTTTCAACAACATCTTCGTGAAGAGAAACAAGTTCTGTCAATGCCTGCTCTACCTCATCTCTCTTCTCCAGTTTCTCTTTTTCCGTCCTGGATCTGACAACTTCTTCGTCATAGTGCTCTGCCATGTCTTCTTGTAGACAGTAGAAAGCGATCAGTTCCCAGAACTCTTCGAATGTGGTGGAAACCTGTGATCTGTTGAACCGATCTTCAACTAGATCAGGTGCTACCGCAATAAAGTCGACCAGGTCCTCTTCAACTTCATCATCAAGCTCCGGAGTCTTCGCTAAGAAGCTGTAAAGCTTTCTCTCAAACAGCGAGCTATCTTCAATATTTCCTGCCAGCAACTCCAGTATTTCTTCTTTTAGCTGGTATAGTTCCATGCCTTCCTCGTCATACTGCTTTTTTCGGGCCTCTCTAAATCCAAGCTCGCCGTATTCTTCAACAGTGTCCTCAACTGCTTCATCAATCTCCTCCTCACTGAAATCAGGGCCGAAATCAACAGGGCCTACATCGTTTGCATCTCCAGGAGTAAAGTTCATAGGAGTGATAGAACCGTACTGATACCGGCCATATGGAAGACCTAAATCCAACTTCTTAACCACTTTAACGGCAATCTTTTGATACATCAACTTTCCAGGAGTCTTACCGAATTGATCCCTGTATTCTTCCAAAATCTTGTCAAACAAGGCCTTAAATTTCTCCTTCTCATCATTTTTGAGTGGAAGCTCAAAGTAGGCCTCCTTATCCTCATACTCGGAAACATAGAACTCTCTAGTACGGCCAGACTTATCCTCCTTCACTATACCTGCATCTCTAAGTTCCTCTAGATACTTTGTTACACTCTGTCTATCAGCATTCACCGCGTCAGAAATCTCCTGAATACTCTGCGGATCATTAGTAAGAGCTCCAGCAATATCGCCGACAAGCTCACGAGAAGATCTTTTTCCCATATTAGTACAATACTAGCAAATGTTTATAAATCATACTATAATTGAAGATATTTATCAATATAATTGATATATACTGCTAAATAACTATGCTTTAAAAGAGTTAAGTGCAGATACATATACAGACGGGAGGAAAGTGATGGCGATCAAAGGCTACATACCTCAACTGGAGAACCAGAAGAAACATGATCAATTTCTAGAGTTCGTTCCCTCTCTCAATGCAGTAATGGTAAAGATAAATCACGCCAGAGCACTTGCAAACAAAGGAATAGATGCTGAAGACTACGCTGGAGAAGACAGGACAGTCATAACGACAACAACCATCATGGACGAGAAACTTGAGGATCTCAGCTGGATAGAAGAACTGAACATCATTGAAAAGTTCAACCCAGACTACCACATAGCAGTCGACTGTCCAACCTACCAGGAACACTCTAAAGGACAGAGAATCTACAATCTACGACTATACCTCCAAGGACTCATCTGGATGGAGGACAACCTAGAATCGGTAAACATTCTACCTCTGATAAAAGGGGAGACAAAAGATGAAAGACAGCTTACAAAACAGGTCCTAGACTTCTTCGACTACGAATACGCAGCCTTCTACGTTACCCAATATCTGAGTGTAGGCGAGAAACACTACAAGGTCATAGGTGAAATAAACCGCATAGCAAACGAATTTAGCGATAAGAAAATTCTGGTAATGGGACTTCAAGCTCCCAGATACCTTCAGAAGTATGCCTCTAATGTTGTAGCGGTCTCCGGCCAGAGATGGCGCAAGGTCGCAGATCCGAACGAGAAATCAGATAAAGAGGTGAAGGAGAACTTCGCAGAGCTGTCTTCAGACATACAGGCGGCGCTTACCCAACAAACCCAGAAATCACTTTTCAGTTACCAAGAGGCGAGCGCTTAATGGGAGGAGGAAGAAACTCCACAGGCACCTCAACAAGCCACGGCGGTCGAAAACCAGGTTCCGCAAACACAGAACAAAAACTCGATGAAATAACAGACGGAGATTCCAGAAGAAAGGAATACAACGTATTCATAAGCCACTCCTGGGACTACGGAGATCAATACGATAGATTAAAAGATCTTCTTGATGACAAGGGACATTTTAACTACAAGGATTACAGCGTGCCCGAGGATGAAGAGTTAGATCCGGATGAGGCTCACGAACTCTGGAACGACATGAAAACCAGAATCAAAAACTCGTCCGCCGTCGTAGTCACAGCCGGAATGTATGTCTCACACAGCAACTGGATAAGAGCAGAAATCAACATGGCCAAGAGCACGGGCACACCTGTAGTTGCGGTAAAACCCCGTGGAAATGAAAATCTACCATCCAAAGTACAAGAAGAAGCAGATAAAGTCGTAGGATGGAACAAAGAATCCGTAGTTGAGGCCATAAGAGAGGTGAGCGAATGAAAAAAGACAGCAGTTCTGATATAGAGAAGGAAGACGTAATCGATACTCTTACACCTAATCCTGAACTAGATCAGTGGAAGTTCTACGCTCAGACAACCTTGAATACCAGCAATAGAAGACTTAAAAACAACAGATTCTACATAAGACTTCTACTAGGGCTACTAGCTGCAGTCGGAGCAGGTCAAAAACTCGGTCTAATCAACCCAGTAGGAGTATTATTTGCAGGCGTAGTAGGATTCCCTATGTGCGTACTCTGGTATTTCCATATATTATCCTACAAGCAGCTCAACAGCGGCAAATACCAGGTACTGAAAGAGATGGCAGAGGATCTACCATATTCGCCTTTCGACAAGGAATGGAAGATACTAGACGAAGGCGATAACCCTGACACCTACATTACCCACACCAGCGTAGAAATTTGGTGGCCAAGAGTTCTAGGCTATCCATTTGCTATGATGGTGCTTTACGGAGGAACAAAAACTCTGGATATATCCGGAGCCTTCATGAATTCGGCCATCATATTAACAGTACTATGGGGTGTTTACTTCGTCTCTGTATGGTCAGGAAAACCTCTATTTGGAACACTAAGCGACGTATTCGACAGCAAAATCCCGTACATAACCAAGTATCGTAAGCGAGGCGAAAACAAAGAATGAAAGGAAAAATTAGCTCCTACGACGAATACGGCAAATGCGGATTCATCAAAACAGAAGACGGAGAAGAATACTTCTTCCAGAAAAACATCGAGGAAACAGAAATAGAAGTAGGAAGCGAAGTAGAGTTTGAGACGAGTGAAGGAGATAAGGGATCAGAAGCTAAAAATTTAGAGAAAATATAAATAGAAGTAATCAAACATTACTAGATTTAATAGAAAAGATCTTTCCAAAAACCCTCTATACTGCTGATTCTTAAGAACTAGACCTTAGATTTTTGAACTGTCGACAATATTCTTGAATATCGTCTACTTGACTCGTAAACTCACTTTCCTGTATGTTATCTGTTCCTTTGAAACTTAGTACAACAGGATTATCTCTAACTGCCTCACAGTTATCGCCGCCTACTATGTTTCTTTCTAAGTTCATAAAACCGTTATCTCGGATCTTAGATACTATTTGCTCAAAATAGCTATTCCCCGGCAATATCAATTCTAATGATGGATAAAGGTCCGCTATATAAGGATCAAAGGTAGCAGCCATGCTAGAAGAATCCGATATCACCTTAGAAGCAAGTGTATCCTCTTCATACTGTGGAGAGGTCATATCCCCTATTTTTAGCTTATAAGTTTTTCCTTCTATGTTCTTATCTTCTACATTTACGCTTTCAAACTCCACACCTTGTTCTTGTAAAACTAGGTTGCCTACAATATTTTCTTCTACAGTTTCTGGAACATAGGGCGCAGCCAAACGGGAATCAGAACCGGGTCTACCTATATCAGGATGTTTTCTGTCGTTCCACGCTCTTATCCTTGCCTCCCCTTTAATCTCTTCAAGGTCTGGGTTTTCTACAGAGGATAGCTCCTCTTTCACTGGTGACTCATGACTTCTTTTGACAGAATCAACAGATTCCTCTAAATCTGATTCTGAACTTGACTCGCCTGTCATAGCTGCTTCTTGCATTTCTTTCTCAACAGTTTCTAGAATAGGTTGTAGCTCTCCTAGAACATCCTTGAATAAATCAATCCTGTCATCGAGACTTTCATAGATATCAGTCTCAACAGTATCTTCGTAAGTATAGTTAATTATGTCAACGTGTGAGAACTCCTGTCCAATACGATCCACTCTTCCTATTCTTTGCTCAACTTTCATAGGGTTCCATGGGAGATCATAGTTGATCAGTGTACCACAGGTCTGGAGATTTAATCCTTCACTCGCAGCATCTGTACAGATTAGAATTTGTATATTGCCATCAGCGAATTTTTGTTTTGCCTCTTCCTTAGACATGTTTTCCCATTTTCCGGTTTCGCGGTTAAACTGGGAGCCGCCGTCTCCTGTGTATGTACCCAAGTTATCTCCGTAAACTTGCTTTAATTCTTCTCTAATGTAATCTAAAGTATCGGTATATTGAGTGAAAATCAGTACTTTATCATGACTTCCTTTCTGCCTGATTTTCTCGTGATTGCCCTGGATTAACTTATGGAGATCATCCTTAAGCTGTTTTATTTTAGGATCTGAATCAAATCTCCCTACTTTATGGATAAATTTTTGTAATTCTTCGATTTCCTCCTCCAAAAGCGACTTACCTTCCTCATCCAATTCAGGTAAAACCTCTGCAACATCCTTATCTAAAGCTTCCTGTAATGTGGCTTCGCTAGAAAATTCTGAAACATCTTCTATAGAATCAAGTAGTTCTTTATCGCTATCTTCTAATCTCTCTATAGAGGATTCTCCGGCCTCTATCAACCTTTTCTGCTTCTTCAGATTTCTGAGCCTAGTTTCTAAACTCTCTTGAATAGCAGCCACACTACTTGCTAACCTTTGCCTGTACGTTGTCATCACAAAACCGATTGCATTTCTTTTCGATTCTTCTGAGGACAGTGCTTTCTTGTAGAATGTCCGAGTGTAATCCTCTATTCTTTCGTAAAGCTCTCTAAGTTCCTCCGACTGAGAATCTAATGGTATTTCTTCAGTAAAGGCGTTTCTTCTTGGTATAGTATAATCTATAACTCCAGCTTGTTGATATTTTCTAAGAGTAGATCTAGTGTTTCTAAATATTCTAGACTCAACAGGGTTAACAGCCTCCAAAATTTCTAAAACAACTTCCCAGCCATCCACAGTCAATTCATCTAGTATTCTTCTCCTTTGGTTATCGGTTACAGGCATGTTTTCTTCCCGAGATAGACTTTCTGGATAAAGTAGCTCTCTAAGTTTCTTAGATTCGGGGCTTGCTTCGCTTATATTTGAATCAGCTATAGCATCTGACAGGATTTCCTTAAATCTATCATGATGTTCTGCTGAACTTCTGAATAGTTCAAGACATGATTCTATATTGTGGATGGCCTCTTCTCTAACCTCTATATCCAATTCCTCCATTATTCCCTGAACTACCTGGCTTTCTGCTGCTAATGATTGTTGCCCAGAACTTGAAGTATCTTCTTCAAGAGCTCTCTTTAGGGCACTACGAACCTCAAAGAAGTTAGCGAAAGCATCTTCATCTCTCCACTTATCAGGAATATCCATTAGATTCAGAAGCTGATAGAGTTCTCGGGAATTAAGCTGCATGGGGGTCGCGCTCATTAAATAGAATGCCTGAGTATGACTTCTTAACTTCCTAAGCATATTCAGAAGATTAGTTCCTTTTCGAGCCGAATGAGCCTCATCCACAACCACAGCATCCCAGACTCCCTCTCTGTCTTCTGAGTTTCTGCCTCTACAGCTGGCTGTGACCTCATGCCTTGTTTTACCATTATCTGGGGCTACTTCTTCCCAGTAGTCCTCTAGCCGAGCGGTATGCCAGGACATCAAAACAATAGCTCCTTCCCCTCTCTTATTCTCAACAAAGTTCCATAAATCGCTGTCCGTATCAGCTTTATCTTCTAAATCTTTAGGATATACTTTTTGGCCTCGGCTATCCTTGAAACAGTAATTGTTTCTTTCGTCTCTCTCATACCGCCATGTATTTAGATTAAATTTTTCTTGCAATTCTTCCTGCCACTGAGTCATCAGGCCTGCTGGAGCAAGTATTAATGTACTTTCTATCTCATCGGTCATAATCAGTCTAGAAAGAGTCAATCCTACCTCAATAGTCTTTCCAAGGCCGACCTCATCACCGAAAAGAAAACTATTAGGATAGGTGTTAACGACTGTATCGGAAACGATTCGTTGATGAGGCCATGGATCTATTGAACTGACTTCTTCAGCAAGCGCTATACCTCCCGGCATCAATCCTCCTTTATCAAATAAAGTAGCCCAGTCTCCGTTTTTAGGACCTTCTTTTGATTCAGAAATTTTTTGCACGGACTCCGTAACTTCCTGTTTGGAATCAGGAGCCTTCCACTCAATTATTTTCTCTTCCAACGCTTCTGATAAGCTGTAAACCTCCACATATGGATGTTCATCGTTCCAAAGACGCTCGAAAGTATCTATATCTCCTTTAACATATGACTCCTGACCATCTATCCAGGAAAGATGTACTTTAAATCTCTCAAAGTTTCGTGTCCAGCCGCTTAAGGTTTCATTAATGCTTCCCTCAAAAGAAAGAGCATTATCGCTTTCGTCTCTGAAGACACCTAATTTAGGGTGAAAGATACCCCAATTACCTTTTGTTGGTTTTGCAATCTTTATTTCTAATCTGTCTTCTTTGAGGAGCCAAGCAAGTAGTTTTATCCTTTGGTTAGACTCTTCGTCAGAAGCCTTGAAATCTCCCTCGCTTATCTCTTTTTCCAGCACCTCTAGTACATCTTTGTCATCCTTCTGAAGTTCTGTTCCAGCTATCAGGCGCATCTTTCCGTCTTCTTCGACAAAAGATTCGATTCCTCTAGATGCAGCAGCTAAAGCGCCGCTGTTGAAATAGCCTGCAATTCTGTCATATCGAGAGCTTCTCTTCAATGCCGGAATAAAGAACTCATCAACCAAGTTCCTATCCTCATCGTACTTGGTCTCATAAATTGAACTCCAGTCATAGTCATTTAATTCCGGCATTCTATCACCTTAGGTGTGTTCTCCAAGTTTGCTATCTCTAATTCGCGTTCTATTATCCTTGAAGATATCAGCGTTGAAATCGATGTCTAGGTACTCTCCAGTCTTTCCAGAGGCCAGGTCTCTTGCTCTCTTCCAATCTTCATGGTCTCTAGGTAGAACCTTGAGCAGAGACTTCAGAGTTGCCTTGAACCCGGGATCGGAAGCAAATGATCTTTCTTTAAGCCAGCTATTTGCATCTCTTTCTCCTTCCATCTTGTATACATGCATAGCGGCGTGAACCTTGTCAAGAGAAGAGTCAAATGAGACTGCCTCAGGCTTTACAGGCTTCTTAGATTTTCTATCGTTCTTATCTTTGGTAATATCTCTAACTCTACCTTCGTAAGAACGAAGAACAATATCGCCACTTTTCTTCCTCCAAAGCCTATTTCTTCTCTTTAAGTCGTCGATATCCTCACCCACTCCTAAAGCAAGCCTTCTACCTTCATCGTATGGGAATCTCTCGGCTTCAAATATCAACCAGGATAGCACATACCATTCGGTTTTTGGATCAACTTCCTTGATACCTTCATTCAGATACTGGTCTATCAAGTAATCACTTACTGCATCTCTTGCTTCGTCTAAGGCTTGCTCTGGCTGAACCTCATTCTCTTCAGAGTCTACTACAGGATAGTTTCTCGTGAACACTTCCAACGTAGGACCGAACGCAGCTAATATCATGTCCACCTTGGTAAATTCTACTCCTTTTTCATCAAGTTCCGCTGCTTTCTCACGAGCTACTTTTCTTGTCTCATCCTTGATGTCTTTCCATAGAGTGAACTCGTCATCAGTCTGTTCTCTTTTCTCACTGACAAGGAAGATAGTGCTTTCAGCTGCATTCTTACCTTTCTGATGCAGACTTAGAGAGCTCTCTGTGTTAACAGGGTGTGTGGCCTTCACAGTAAATCCTGAATTAATTAGAGCCTTGGTCAAGGTATCCCAGGCCTCAGTCTTCTTGTGTGTGAACATCAGTGTAAAGACGCCGTCATCCTGAAGCACTCTATACATCTCATCGAAGATATCTGTCATCTTGCTCTCATAATCTTCCTTTGCTAGTTCTGTAGATGATTTCTCATCGCTAGCTACATCATCAAACTTAGAAGGATTAGCTACTGCTTCATCTTCCTTATCGGTAAGCTGGGACTCGAAGAACTCTGGATAAACGCCTCCAAGGTACTTCTCTAACCATACGTAGAAGAAGTCGGACAGCTCCGCATACATTACATTATCGTAGTAAGGAGGATCCATAACTACAGCATCAACTTCTCCAGAATCAAGGCTCATGTCTCCAGCATTCTCCTGAAGAACCTGTGTATCCGCCTTCTCAGCATGTTTCGTCAACCTATGGAAATCCTTGTAGGCTTTTATTGTGTTTTGGAGGGCCCATTCATACCCAAGACCTTCTGCAGTTAGATTACTCTCAGCATAAGACCATTTGAAAGCAAAGTCATGTCTATCAAATGAATGCCCAATTTTTGTTCCGCTTGGAACCCATGCACACATTTTACTGTTGTAGTCTACTGCCTTATCTGCTACTAACGCCAGATAAGTCTTTATAGCAGCTGCTTCTTCTTCGCTATAGTTCCTGTCTATTTTCGCCTCCTTCTTTCTAAACTCATCAAGATAGGTATAATGCGTAAGTAACTGCCGATCATTGTACATATCTCTCCATTTTCTAACCCCATGACGTCTAGTTCTCTTGGTCTCTTTACCTTTCGGAATATCAATATCTAACAAAGTGGCTAAATCAGGATCTGATTGAATTTTGTTTTTAGCCTCTTGATAGGCCTCTATTTCTACGCTTGAAGGAGTCTTAAACCCTTTTTGACTACTTGTTTTCCCTTTTTTCTCATAATGTATTGCATAGATCTGATCACCCATACCTCTTTCCTTAGCTTGTTCCTTCACTTCTTCACCGTCTATGGTGACATTACAGCCGTCCCTAGGACAAGTAACATTTCCATAAGAAACAGTCCCCTTAGTTGGATTAAATTCGCTTTTTTTGACATCTTGAGGTAAATTAACGATTTTAAATTCAACTTCGTCTTCCTCATTGTTCACAACTGGTTTGGCTGCTATTCCTTTACTACCTGATTTCTTATCCAGCCACCAATTAGGTGATAGAGGTATTTTTAGTCCACAATCAGGACAAGTTATTGTATGAGCCCAGAGGTATTCTAGTACCCTATCTCCTTTTTCTGTTCTGAAGTAGTCTTTCAATCTTTCTCTTACATTATTATTTATCTCCTTTCCAAATTTCTCAATATCTTCAGAAAGATCTTTGCTCGTTCTTGGATGATCAAGAACAGATTTTAGAATAATGGAAGCAACAGGATTTAACTCATTTGCAACGGTAGGAAATCCATATTTGACTGATTCAAGAGGTATAGAACCGCCTCCAGCGGTAGCATCCATTACTTTAGGCAATTCTCCATTCCAGACTTCCTTTGCCTTTTCATGAACTCTGTCGAGGATATCCTGGTCGAGCTCTTGCTTCCATATTTTCTTGTATCCATAGTGGTCATAAACCGTTCCTTCTCTGTCATCAACAGTTTTGTTTTTCTCTCTTACATGTTCTGCTATACTTTTGCCTTCTTCTTTGTTATTTGGATCTATTTTCATCCATTTGAGCAGTTGGTCATCGTCAACGTCTGCCGGTAATACAGAGGATAGAACAGCCAGTCTTGATGCTGGGGTAGGCCGTCTTGCCCACCAGACATGAACGTAGTTTTGTGGAGGGAGATCTGTGAAATTTTTTCTTTCTCTTTCGGTTTCGATTCCTACTGTTCTTATTGGAATATTGTCTTCAATCTTTAGTTTTTTCTCGTCTTCTGTCATATTTTTCACTCCATGTGCTCCTCAAATTTTGTCTGCCTATCTTCTATTTTTTTATTAATGCTCGAAGTTCTTACTTCTACATCAAGATATTCTCCTGTTTTCCCTGTTGTAAGATCTCTTGCCGCATCGAATTCTAAATTACTTTTAGGTATTACCCTAAGTAATCCTTCTAGAGTTGCTTTAAATGAAGGATCTGAACCATAATTTCTTTCTTTCATCCAGGATAAAGCATCTCTTTCTCCCTTCATCTTATAGACATGCATGGCAGCATGAACCTTGTCAAGAGAGGACTTAAATGATATTGCTTCAGGATCAACTGGCCTTCTTGAGCTCCTGTCTTCTTTGCTCTTCATTATATCCTGAACCCTGTCTTCGTGTGGTCTAAGTAGTATATCCCCACTTTTCTTTCTCCACATCCTATGCGCTTTCTTTAGATCATCGAGATTTTCTCCAACCCCTAAAGCCAGCCTTCTACCTTCATCATACGGGAATCTCTCAGCTTCAAATATCAACCATGAAAGAATGTACCACTCGGTTTTGGTATCTACATCCCTAACTCCATCATTTAGGTAAGATTCTATTAGATAGTCTCTAACTGCTGCTCTGGCCTCATCTAATGCTTCCTGTGGTTCGACTTCATTCTCTTCAGAGTCTACTACAGGATAGTTTTTAGTGAAAACCTCCAATGTAGGACCGAAAGCAGCTAGGATCATGTCAACCTTAGAAAATTCGACATTCTTCTTATCAAGCTCTTTAGCTCGATCTCTGGCTGCTTTTCTGGTCTGCTCTTTTACATCCTTCCATAGAACAATATCTCCCTCATCTTCTCTTTTCCTGGCTGAGAGGAAAATTGTGCTCTTGGCAGCATTTTTCCCTGATTGATGAAGGCTCCTTGAGCTCTCAGTACTTATAGGATGGCTGGATTTTACTACGAAACCTGACTGCATCAGGCCTTTAGTCAGAGTATCCCAAGCCTCTGTCTTCTTATGTGTAAACATCAAAGTCATTATACCTTCGTCTGATAGCACTCTGTTCATCTCATCAAAAATCTGAGTCATTTTCCGTTCATAGTCCTCTTTAGCAAGCTCAGACTTTGATTGGTCTTCAGTTTGCACATCCTCAAATTTTGATGGATTTGCGACTGCCTCTTCTTCTTTTTCTGTAAGTTGGGAATCAAAGAATTCTGGATAAACATCACCGAGGTACTTTTCCATCCATACATAGAAGAAGTCGGATAGCTCCGCATACATCACATTATCGTAATAAGGAGGATCCATAACAACAGCATCAACCTCTCCGTTCTCTATATCCAAGTTCCTACCATCTTTATTCTGGATTTGAATATCGCTCTTACTATGCTTGGAATAGCTCCTTAGTTCTTCATATGTTCCTATAACTGAATCAAGAGCCCATTCATAACCAAGACCTTCTGCACATTGATTACTTTCTGCAAAAGACCATTGGAAAGCAAAATCATGTCTTTCGAAAATTTGAGAAATCTTAGGCGTTCCTGGGTCCCACCGATCGAGCCTACAATTATAACTGAGCATTTTGTCTTCAACTAGAGTGAGATATGTCAGTATTACACGAGCTTCTTTTTCATCATACTCAGCCTTTATTTTATCCTTATAGCTCTCAAATTTATCTAAGTAAGCTCTGTGAGTTAAAAGTTGCCTATCGTTGAACATTTCTCTCCATTTCGTAATTCCATATCTCCTAGGTTCGTCAGTTTTTTCACCCTTTGGTATTTCTTCTGAAAGAAATGTAGATAACTCAATATCCGAATTTATCTTCTCTGTAGCTTTAGAATATGCCTCATTATCTATATCTTCTGGAGATCTGTAGTATCTTCCCGTTGATGTTTTTCCTTTATCTTCGATTCTTACTGCATAGAGTTGCTCTCCTAACCCTTCATTCTGAGCTTGTTCCTTAATATCATCTCCTTCTACAGTTACCTCACATCTAGGACATGTTGCTTTCCCATATGAAATAGTTCCTTTAGTAGGATTATACTCAGACTTCTCTATATCTCTTGGAAGTTCTACTACTTCAAATTCTACTTTATCTTCATCATTGCTTACTTCCGGCTTCACAGCAGTTCCTTCATTACTTGATTCTTTGTTTAACCACCAGTTAGGGGACAGAGGTATAGTCAGACCACAGTCAGGACATTGGACAGTATGGGCCCATAAATATTCTAATGTTCTCTTTCCATCTTCTGATGGGAAATAATCTTGTAACTCCTTTCTAACTTCAGCGTTAATTTTTTGCCCATATTCTTTGATGTCTTCAGAAAGATCTTCGTCTGTTCTCGGCATTTCTAAAGAAGCTTTTAGGAGTACAGAGGCTACTGGATTGAGCTCATTTGCTATTGTTGGTAGATCGTGTCTAATGCTTTCGAAAGGAATGGATCCTCCTCCCGCAGTAGGATCTAATACAGTAGGCATCTCCCCATCCCAACTAGATCTCACAGCTTCTTTAATCCTGGCTAAATCTTCCTCTTCAATATCTTGTTGGAAAGGCCTTCTATACCCATAGTGCTCATATACAAGCATTCCATCAGGACGATCATCTTTCGTTTTATACTTTTCTACAGTGTTTCCTGTTATACCCATTCTCTCTAGAAGTTCTCCTGAATCCATTTGTTCAGAATTAATGATACTGGATAAGATGGCTGTTCTTGACGCTATCAAAGGCCTTCTTGCCCACCAGACATGCATTCTATTTAGAGGTGGAAATTTTCCTTTTCTTTCTCTCTCACTCTCTATTCCTATAGTTTTTACCGGCAGGGAATGTTCTATCAGTTTATCTTCTTTAGTCATTAATAGTACCTCTAGTTGATGTGGCCTGAGAGAAGTGTTCTCAGTGCCTTTGCTCCGTTTTGGTTTGATGGAGATCTGATTTTGGCATTCCAGTAGTAGCACTCGCTCTCGCTCATTTTCTCTAACCCTCTTAGGATTGCTCTCATCCTGTCTTGGCGTCTCAGTGGAGAAATGCCTTTGAATGCTAATGCAAGTCGTATTCCTTGTCTTTCATCCAGCAGTCTAATTTTATCTCCGTCTTCGAACGGATTGGCTTCATCCAAAGTATTCTTCATTAGTGTTCGCAGCGACTTGAATTTTTCTCCATTGATTTGATCTACTTTTACTCCTGCGAGCTGCTTCCAGTCCTCTGAATGATTATCGCTCTCCAAGACTTCACTCATTTCAACTACTTTCAACTGTCTACCGACTCTTTTTGCTCTATTTCTTCTTGCTTGTGCTTGATCTTCTGGAAGGATATCAAAGAGTTTGATTTTTTCTTCCTTATCAGGTTCTCTCCTTAAGGCGTACTCTTTGGGAAGATCTTCATTATATTCGGCCTCCCAGTCACTGATTTTTGCAATTTTCTCGGACAAAGTTATTCACCTCTAGCCGTTTTTCCCTCAGCAATTATCTGCATCTGGATATTACCTACTCCTGTCTCTTCTAAGAGCTCTGAGATGATATCGGTTTTTCCATCTATCTCCTCATCCGCATTATTGTAGATATACTTCAGAGTTATCGTCCTCTCGGCATCATCCCTGTTTTTGGTGAATGATTCAAGTTGGTTATTGACATTCCTGAAGGCCGATAGAGGTCCTTCAAAATTAGTTGAGAAGGTCGTTCTCGATCCTTCTATATTGACCTCGGTTCTGTAGTCTAGCTCCACGGTTAAGTTTTCGGATCTGTCCTTAAGACTAGACTGCTTAGCTAAGAAGAAACCATGCTTGAGCCGTTCATCCCCCTCTATCTCTATAACAAGTTTGTTCAATACCGGATTTTCATCCTCGGCTTCCGACCTTGCTTTCTTTCTTATCTGTTTGAGTGCTCTAGATGCAGAAGAGGATTCTGTTGTCTCCGTCCAAGATGATGGACCTTTATTCTTACACTCTTCGCATGTTATTGGTTCATCTTCAGGATCGTACTCTGATAGCTCTTTACCACATTCTTGGCAGTGAGCGTCGGCATCTTGCTTACAATCATCACAGTAATGAGGTTTATTACCGTTCGCGTTTGGAAGTTCCTTACCACATTCTGCGCATTCAGGCGTCTCTGGTTCTGGTTCCTGAATAGTTTGCTGTTCTAAGAGGTCGCCTAAGGTCTCGTAAAGTCTATGAGAATCACTAATCTGAATATCTGAAGATCTTATTGAGGATTTTACATCAGGAGAATCAGTGACAGGCCTATCCATACTCCAGTTATCTGGTTTTTCATCTCCACAGTAGTAGGCTTTGCATTCCTTTTCATTCCAGTAGACATAGTCTTTTTCTTCAACCATCCTCTTGATAGTCTTCTTCAGAGGTTTTACACTCAGAAGATATGGAAGTCCAGGTTTCTTACTAAATTGCTTCTGGAGTTGTTGAGTAGTCATACTACTCTTAGTCGTCTGCCATAATCTATTCTTAAACCAAGTTGGTCCTTTTGCCTTACTATCGTCTCTTATAATTCGGTCCAAGTCACTAAGGGTGACCTGGATTGCTTCAAGTATATCCCTATTTCCAGAGTCCACAGAAGCGATTGTCGCATGTTCCAATCCGCCGCTTTCAGGATAGTATAGGTGTCTATAGACTGTTCTAACCTGTTCACCAAGAAGGCCTGTTGCGGTTTCAATTCTCTCCTCTAGCTCTTCAAATTGTTCATCAGTAAGATCAGATCCTTGCCCTGTTGACTGTTCCCTAAGGTTCTCCATTCCTTCAAGCTTTCTTGCTTCTTCTCTTGCATCATCTATCATTTCAGTATCTGGAACAAGGAAAAGAGCATAGTTCTTGTATTTACGAGCTTCAGTTCTACCGCCATGTTGGGCCGCAGTCTTCTGGTAAAGTTTCTCTATCAAATCAGGAGTTTCTATGTCTCTCCCGTTATCTGATTCAACTGAAACAGAATCATAATGCATAACTCCTATTCTAGGCGTCTCGAAATTATCTGGCATATTAGCAGGGTCTTCAGGGAATAGAGAGTGTTCAAAGACGCTAGATCCTATTTCCTGTTTGAGTCTTTCCTCAAATCTGTTCTCAGCTCTATCAAGCGTAACATTCGATTTATGCTTGTCAATAAGCCGTATGAGGTTAGGTACAGATTTGAACTTGAATAGGTCTTCATGATAAAGGAAATAGCATGCTGAGGCCATATCCTTACTTTGACCGGTAAGTGCTTCTATCGCCGCATCGTAATCGTCGAAATTAATTTCCGGATGAGCAACTGCTGCGTAGAGCGAATCTCGTGTAACTCCTGTGGCTCTTTCGCCTATTGCCAGACTATGCCAAAGAACCGTTACTGTAACTTGTGACCCAAGGCCTGGAAGGCCTTTTTCAGTCCATTTCTGATCCTCCTTTTGTGCATGAGCGTCCCCATCCGCTGTGTAGATATCTGCCTCAACGGCAGGATTAAGGTTTTTCTCTTCAAATAAGGTCTCATTTAATTTTGAGCTAATACTACCTGCAGGGTCATTATCCGCAGGTGTCATATCGTAGATCCTTAAGAAATGCCTTTCATAATTTTCTGGATGATTGTCCCAAAGGTGATATATAGATCTAGCCAATAATTGCAGTGCTCCTCTCGTTCTTTGGAAATTCGGTAGCGAGTCTATTTTCTCTGTCAGTACGGACAATACAGTGGGGTGGAAAGGATATTCTCTCTTAATTCTTTCATCATAGTCTACATCTTCCATACCTTCAGGCAGTGTCCTAGAAGAATTTTGGTAAAATTCATGATATTTCTCCGCAACCTCCTCAGCAGCGTCATCTTGTATCTCCTCAAATAACCGGTGTCTCAATACAGATCCTATCTCCGTTCCGCTTGTAGGAGCCACTGTTCTGTGCTGTCTCTTGGCTATAGAGTCCATCTGGTTAATCTGATCTCTTACTTCTTCAGCTTCGTCTGTAAATGCAGTATCAGCTATACTGTATACAATTACTAGATCTTCTACTCTGGCTGCAGTTTCAATTAGAGAATCTAAGAAACTGAGTGTTTGACTTGAAAGAGTTGCATTTCCTATTTCTACTGCCGATGCGTCTTCTAAGTATTCTGCTATCTCATCAATTAATACAAGGGACGGTCCTTCAAATTCGTCAAAAAGTTTCTTCAGAGTTTTTTCTCCTGGAGCATTCTGCTCTTTATCATAGTCTTTGATCTTCTCATAGCCTTCATTACCAAATAATTGGTAGGCTAATTCGCCCCACATCGTCTGAGTATTTGGAGCATCAGGGTCATTTTCCAGACAACGAGTATTCTGAGCATCTACATAACCGCCAACAAAAACTCCTGTATTAACATCTAAACCCGCATCTACCTCGTTTTCAAAGCTTGAAGAAACTTCAGAGGATTCACTAAACTTGGAGATATTATCTATCTGATTGGGATTATTAGCAAGATGATATGCAGCTATTAGGTTATGTGTCTTCCCTCCTCCAAATGTAGTATCTAGGGCAAGAATGCTGTTAGTATATTGACCGCTTTCTTCAGATTGGGTAGAAAATTGTGCCATCAAATTAGTTAAAATTGACTTAAGGCCTTCTGTCGGGTAAGTTGTCTGGAAGAATGAGCTAGCTTGCTTGTATACATCGACACCTTCTTCCTCAAAAGCTACAGTTCCTAAGTTGGCTGCAAACTGTTGCTCTTCCAATTTTCCTTCAATTACGTCATTTCGAGGTTCACAACTTTCAAACAAATTTGGAACTTCTAGAGAATTTCTAGACATATAATAAAAGTTCTGTACATTAATCTCTTAAAATTAATACTCAGGTTAAATAGAGGTCTTTAGCAATAATATTAAATCTATTATTCTATCGATTTATTGTATGCATAATATTCCAGATTTTGAAAGCTATTTGAAAGATACAGAATTTCAAAAGAAGAGGCAAGATTTGCATAGGAAGAGAAGAGAGTTGGCAGAGAAGAAAATACTGCCGTTGATAAGAGATTTTAGAAATGAGGAAATTTCTCTTTCAAAGTTTAAGAGCAGCATAGATGGGGTCAATAAACAAAACAATTACTGGGGTTTTACAGGCCTCTCCGGAATGATGTTCTTTAACGAAATATCAAGATTCTCACAAATGGAGGAAGAAATAAGAGAGAGTATTCAACCACCAAAAAATTTAGATGAAGCATCTCGTATCATAAATGACTTTTCTCAAAAAGTGAGTAATCTTGATCCGGAAGGGGTTGAAGATGCCAAAAGAACACCGTTGGCAAAGAGCACGGTCTTCTTCTTGAGTTATTTCTGGGCTTTACAGGAGCCTAAAAGATTTCCGATGGCGCATAAATCTGCCAGGAGAATTTTGAACAAACATACTGATTTTGAAGAAGAGCAGAATAATCATGGCGAGCTATATAAGGAGTTTAATAAGAAGTTAGATCAGCTGATAGAAAAGTATAACATAGAAGTAAATTGGTCTTATGAGAAAGTCAATGGCATCCTTTACAAGATAGATGATGAAGAAAAGAAAGAAGAAAAAGAAGAGGCCGAGAAGGCTGTAGAGAAGGATGATAAAGGATATCGGGAATATATCCCTCCTATAGTAGAAGACTTTCCTAAAATAGCGAGGGGAGAAAAGGAAATGAAAAGAAAGTATGATGTGAATTTGCCACTGCTTATGGAACAAAAGGCTGTGAAAATATTCGAGTTGTTAGGATTTGCTGTAGATGATGAGCTTGGACAGGGCTCAGGTAGAGAGCCCGATGGTTTAGCTATTAATTTAAGAGAAGGACTAGCAATAATGTGGGATACAAAGAAAAGAGAAAACGGAGGTTACAGTGTTGGGTCTAGTGAGGAAAGAAAGATAAGAGAATACATTGATAGCTATAAGAGGACTCTAAAGCAGGATTATGGAATTGAAAGGGTTTATTATGTGCTAATTTCTAGCGGTTTTTCAAGTACAGATTTTGATACTGATATACGAGATAAAAACCCTTTAATCGGAAATTTAAACTTTATAGATGCTCAAACTTTGATAGAGATACTTGGGTTTAAGATAAAATATCCTAAAGTAACTGCATCAGATTTAGAAGAGATATTTCAGGCCAGTTCAAAAATTGACAGAGAACAAATAGCAGAAGCAAAGCCAGAAGAGATAGAAATTATTTGAATCATGCAGAGGACTCAATTTTCAAGTCCTCTGGCTCTAGACCTTGTTCCTCTGCCACGAGCTTTCTAGCCTCTGCGTTGATTCTGTCGTCTGTTACTTTGGTCTCGTTTTTGATGATGTTTTCCTGGATCTGTTTGGCTTTCTCCTCCACATCTTTCTCTACTTTTGACTCGACTTCTACTCCTTTCAGGTAGTTTTCTTCGTCGAGGACTTGTCCGCATTTTCTACAGCTTTTTCGATGTCCTGAATTAACAACGCCGCAGCTGCATTCAAGCGGTAGAACATCTTCTTCTACATGGTCGGTTACTTCGTCTTCCAGCCCATAGCCTTGGAGATATGCGTTCCCTGCCTGTTCATCGTTGATTCTCGTGTAGACACGTGTCTGGTCCGAACCTTGTACGTGGCCAACCCGTTTGTCAATCATTGTCTCGTTCATGATATCAGCCTTCTTAAGATAACTAATCCTTCCTTTACGCCAGATATGGTTGACTTCACCATCCAGATTGCAGTTAAGATCTGTCTTACCAGCTACTCTCCTGACCTTTTCGCTGTAGCTTCTGTAGCTGACCGGTTTCTCAGGTTTGCTGTTCTTGATGTTGCAGAATAGGTATGCGTCAGGATTGTCTGGGTCTGGATGACAGTTTTCCAGCCAGTACTTGATGGCTGGTGCTGCAACGGTACATGGTACGTCTCTATCGGGACTGTCCTTGTTTCCTGGTACTCTGAGCACTACTGACTGCTTCTTGACGGTGACGCCTCCGACTTTAATGTTTAAGCACTCGCCGATACGGCAGCCTGTATCCCATAACGTCAATAGTATGGCAGGGTCTCTAGCCGAGGTTAATCCTCTGCTGTCGGCCTCCAGCTTCCTGGTTAATTTTTTAACATCGCTCGGAGTAGGAAGATCGTTCGGATCTGTACGCTTCTTGTCCTTCTCAGGTACGTAGGCTTTGAAGCCTTGAGGTAGAAGCGGTGATTCCTCAGGGTTGGATGATAGTTCGTGGAACTCTAGAAGCCGTTTGATTGCGGACTTGTACTCCATCTTGGTCTTCGCCGAATAGTCTTTACTGTAGTACTCGCTGTTCTCTATCTGTCCGAGAATCTTGTGGATCTTCCGTTTACTTTCCTCGTCTTCCTCCAGGTTGTCAAGCCGGAAGTCGTTGTGTTCGAGGATCTGTTTGAGTGAGGAAAGGTATCGGTACTGTCTGGAGGTGCTGGTGCTGCGTAATGCGTTCCAGTCCTTGAACTGTTCTGCTAGTTTTTTGTTCTCCTCGCAGATCTGGGAGGAGTTCTGGATTTTTCTAGAAGCGGTTTCAAGTCGTTGTTTGTATTGGTGTAGGTCTTCCATTGGTGCGGGTCACGTGATTTACGTGCTATAGTCGTGTGCGCGACCCCCTTAAAAACCGCGAATCGGAATCTCTCCGGGCAGAAAGTTGCCCGATTATGAGTATAAGCAGTTGTGCGGGGGACAAGATTCGAACTTGCGAACCCCTACGGGACAGGATATCTTAATCG
>JBDGRC010000081.1:0-8488 GCA_042218495.1 Candidatus Nanohaloarchaea archaeon
ACTCGGAGAAGTAGTCGCTCTCCGCCCCGAAGTTCTTCCCGAAGTCGAACAGGACACGGCTCTCGTCGGTCTCGAGGTCGATGATGTTGCCGCCGATTTCGGCTACGCCGCCGTAGAAGGTGACATCAGTCATGTAATCTCATTAGTTCACAGGACTTTATTCAGGCATTACCGAACAAAGGCCCATCCTTGAATATCGCCCTGTACCTCGCTTTTCTTCGCTAATTTTGTTTGGAAGTCCGTGGACTCCTCTATATACTCATCAAGGAATTCTTCCACAGTCTTAAGCAATTCGTCAGTCTCCCAGTCAGTCAGACTGTCATCTTCTGACGGCAATAGCGTCTCACGCAGAATTCTATCTTCATCGGTGTTACGAAGATTTGGCTGCTTAATCCGGTTCAATATCTCCTCAACGCGTTCGGTATCGGATACCTCAGGCAATATCCTATCCCGCAAATAGCTGATAAGTTGGTCTTGTATGACGGACTTCTTCCCTCCCTGCTTATAAGCTGCCTTACGCTGCGTCTTTTTAGCTGAGGCGGTTCGGGCCTCTACTTCATCTTGGATAGTCTGCAAATCTTCTTTTTCTTCGTCACTGAGAGACTGTGGCGGTTGTGATGCCGTGTCCTTTGTAATATCAATCTGGCGCACGCTGTTCAGCGTCTCAGTATCCCTTGATCCTGTATGCGTGTAATAGATGTCTCTGTCGGTTCTGTGTAGAGGAGCGGCTGTGCCTTCATGCCACAGGTGCATCAATCCGAGAACACGTGCTTCTGGGATAGATTCCTCAGGTAGCTGGGTATAGACAAGTTCTCGGTCGGCAGGATCAGTGTTAAAGAACTCCTCAGCGAACTCGAAATCATCTTCGGAGAGACCGTGCTCTTCTCGCAAATCCTTCTTTAATCGAACTCTTTCAAACGCCTCTTTTTCACTCCCCTTCCCGGCTCCACGTAACAAAATGTTGCGGCTGGTATCATCGAGTTCATTAACATCCTCCGTCTCCCGTGCTTCCTTGATAGTCTTCTCGATCTCCTCCCGTTGAAGCTCGCCAATATTCTTCTCACGTTCAACACCTGCGCGATCCAATACTTCGTTTTCATCCGGATCGAGGATGTTGTTCTCTTTTCCAACGATTAGGGCAATATCATCGATTTTGGCCTGTAGCCGTTCCAGAAGTTTGATGGCCGCTTCAATGTCCTCGTCTGGGAAGAAGTTGTAAACATGCTTGTCAGCCGTGGTTCCAATCCTATCTATACGACCTACGCGCTGGACAATACGCATAGGATTCCAGGGCAAATCATAGTTGATAGCGGTGTTGACATCTTGCAGATTTACACCCTCGCTTAAAGTGTCGGTCGCCACGACGTAATCTATCTCCGTGGCTTCTTCCCCTATCGTTGATTGGATATCTTCCTCGCCCGGAGAAAACTGCTTGACGACCCGCTGCTTGTTCTTATCCCCGCCTTTCACTTTTGCACTGTTGGACGAATTAAGAGGCGATTCTGGGTGATCGACAAGAATGTCGTAGATGTAGTCGGCAGTAGCCTTGTACTGCGTGAATATAACCGCTTTCCCCTCTATAGAGGAGAGCACGTTCGCAAGCATATCCGCTTTTGTATCCTTGAAGCTCTCGATATCTAATACGGTAGTGTAGAACCCAGATAGATCGTCTACAGCATCGTCAAGATTCTTTTCAGGATAGATCGCTTGATCGTACTCGGTTGCTTCGACGTCTGGGATCGTATCAAATCCTTGTTCACGCAGCCAGTTGTCGATTTCATGTTTCGCATCGTTAACCGCTTTATTCTCGGGGGCAATTCCCGAGATGAACATAGAGACAAATTTGGCTAGGAAGGCAAGATCTTCGGCAATGAAATGCTTGACATCTCCTACCGATGCCTTCTCCAGGTCGTCAGTAATTTCTTCCCCCTGTCGGACAATCGTCTCGTCGAAGCCAAGGTCTTCAAGCGCCTGATTGAGCTCCTCAGCGGCTTGTTCGTTCTGTGTGAAGTCCTCCAATGTTTTGTTCTCCTCCTCTCCAAGGTCCTGGAGTTCCCGTAAATTTTCATCCTCAGGCAGTTGATTCAGTGTCTGAAGGAGGAGAGTCTCGCTGTCGTACAATGTTTTGAGTGATTCCAGGAATGCTTTCGGCGATGACTCCAGCCGCTTCAGCAGGTTCAGCTTATACAGTGCTTTCAACGTCCCCCCTCCTTGAGGATTGCGAACCGTGATATGCGGTAGATGGAGTGCGTTCATCACCTCCGGCAAAACTTCATATGCTGGCTCGTAGGCCGCTGGAAGATCGTACCGTTTCTTGTGGACGGTCGGCGGATTGAAGTTCATTTCAATGTCGTCTTCCTCCTTAATCTGGTCCTTGACATGCTTCCGGGTCCGAAGAACCATCACTTCGTCCAAAATATCGCTGATAACTTCGGCTTTCTTCTTCAGCTGTGTCACTACCTCTTCGATATCCTCCGGTGTCGCTTCTTCCTCCTTAATCATCTTTTTGCGCTTTTTAGCTAGGTCAATATAGTCGTCGAATGCATCAAAGTCAAGTCCTGCAAGGTTGTAGAGCTCATTCTCCCCGGTGAACAGATTGATGAGGTTCTTGAGGTCTTCCGCGCTATTGTTGAGTGGCGTGGCAGTCAGCATGATGAGGTGCTTGTCATCACCCCCCATGAGAACCCGCATATTGGCATACCGCCGCGTTCCTTTCGGTTCCTCAGTTTCTTCCGGCGGCCAATGACCGCTGTTCCTGAACCGGTGCGCCTCGTCGATGAGAACAGTATTGAACTGCTCGCTGAGTTTTTCTACTTCCTTCGGATCAAGATTCTGGAATTTAGTGATACTCATAACTCGGAGATGCTCCCCGTCAACCTCTAGGTTAAAGTACGGATCACCCTTCTCATCTGTGGATTCCTCGAGCAGATTTTCCCACTGTCCCGTAAGATGGGCGGGGACAATTAGTAGGCAGTTCTGGTTGAGCTGCCGGTAGTCTCTGAGAAGTTCGGCACCGATAAATGATTTCCCGAGGCCGACGCTGTCGCTGATGATGCAGCCCTGATACTTCGCTAGCTTCGCTTTCGCGCTCTCATAGCCGCGATGCTGGAAATGATAGAGCGGACTATCGTACCGCTCACTGACATTTCCATCCAAGACGTCATAGGCGAGCAGTTTGTAGAACTCGAACGGTTCGATGAATGTTCCGATATCAAGTTCTTCCTCGGGACTCTCGCCGCCCTCGGGTTGTTCTTCTTTCCATTTCTGGTACTGTTCATTGGATTCGATAATCTCGATCAGTTCTTTGCTGAACTCCTGAGAGTTCGCCCATTGGTTGTCAAACCAGTTCTCGAAAGCGTTGACCCGTTGTGGGTTTTTGGATGAGAGGTTGAGCTCGATATTCTCTGTATGTCCGGTCTGAGAGAAATTGGATGATCCGACGATAACGGCTCCTTCGCGCCTATCCTCTTCTGTATCCTCCTGTCGTTCCTCTTCTGCCTCTGCTATAGGTTCCCTAAAGGCAGCTCCCTTCGCATGGAACATTCCTCCTTCCGGTGCACTTACCCGGACATTGACGAGTCCTTGCGCGATGAAGTCCTTGAGTCGTTCCAGCCGCTCCATCTGCGCATTGTTCAACTGCTCAATGTCCTTATGCATCTCCTCCTCAATCTGTTCCCGCAGGTTGAACCCTTCCTCCAGCTCCTCTGCCGTGCGCCGGTCCGTCTCCCGCCCCATCAAGATACGGATTGGGGAATGACCAAGTTCCTCAGGATCGGCCAGCTGCTCCAAATCATCTTTGTACAAATTAAATCCTGACAAGTAGAAGTACCCGGTCGCGATTCGTACCTCCTCACTCTCTTGGATCTGCTTCCGGTACGCCTCCCGCAGACTGTGCTCCTGATTGTCAATTATTGGGTCAAGATATACCATACTAATCCCGCTGTTTTCTTTCCTTCAGTTCTTTGAACTTGTTATCTACAGACGCTAAATAAGCATCGGTCATTAGCTCAGGATCTTTCACCTGATGGAAATCTTCTAGGACAAATTCTACTTCAGATTCATTCAACTCATATGCATGGAATGCCGCCGCATCAATTTCCGCTCTAATTTTTTTTCTTTTGTCTTCTTCTGTCACAGGATTGAGATCCTCAAATCTGCTTCGCATTTCTTCAAACTCCTTACCGTAGCAATTTAGCTTAGCTGAACGACGGGAAATGTAATCAAACCACTCATCTCCCTCTGTTAGACGTGGACATTGTGTCCCTGAGAAATGGAACAAATTCACAGTTTCCTCCACTTTTGCTCTTATCAGATAGTCAAAGGGTATGCTATTAATGAGGCCTAAAAATGCGAAAAGCTCCTTGTCTGTAAAGGCGCGTTCATAAACATTATGGAGAGGGAATTCTTCTAGATCAGATTCCTCTATATTAAGGACGTATGGTCGGATTGTCTTAAGTCCATTATGACATACTATTCCTGGCGGGATGCAAGCAGCGAGAAGACTGCGCTCATTAGTAGGGCTAGTTGCACTTCTTAGGACAACACGATATTCTCGGCAGTCGAGAAGAATATCATCTATCGTTAGTTCTTTTCCTCTTTTATCTTTTAGTAGCCCGTCTACAAACTTCTTTTGATTTCCATTTCCGCCAAATTTCGCATAAATTTTCTTTTTAAGACTAATTTCCGGATTTCGTGATCTGAAATTCTTCTCTCTGATTCTCTGCTTAGCACTTTTTGAATCAGGTTCTTCGACACTCCAAAATTTTGGTTCCGAATAGTCGTATTTGTACTGGTAAATATTTTTGCCAGAGTATACCGGGTAATCTCCATCCTTCTTATCGACGAATCTATCTCGATCGTTTGAACGATGAAGCTCCACATATGGAATTGCCCTCCACGCGCCCTCTATATCTTCTCTGAGTTGAGAGGGGTTAATTAGTTTCTTAATCACATTAAGATGATTTCTAGAAGTGATAAATGGGAAACTATTCGCTTCTGGCGAGAATTCCCTAACGATTGACGGCCGCAGTTTAGTAGTAATATTGGAGTATTTTGTCAATTTTTCAGGGTTATGCAACATAAATACTGCTTCGAAACTTTCTGTTTCGCCGCTATTTTTGAACGTTGTAATCCCGAATTTTTTCCGGTTATCAACACCGTCAAAAATACCTTTATTTTCGAACCCTATAGTGCTATGAAGTGTCTTATTGTTGAATAATTCATTTCTCAATGATTTGTTGGAACCCCCGCTGAAGAGTATGGCGGGGAAGATGGCTGAGACATAACCGGAATCTGAACAAATATTAAACATCCTCTCCAAAAACATCGTCGAGAGTTCTTGATCGCCGGATAACGTGTTTCCAGCGACTTTGGAACTTTGTAAACTATAATGGGGACATTTCTTGTAATAGTCCTTTAGTTTCGTAATTTCTTCCTGATATTTTTCCCACTCCTCAGCTATTTCTTCTTCCTGTAACAGCTCTTTTTGCTTCTGGTCTTTCTCTTCATCCTCTCTAGCTCGAAATAATTCATCATACCGGGGAAAAAAGTCTGTTCTCTCTGCTTTTACTTTGTCCCAAGGAGGGTTTCCGATAATAACATCGAATCCTCCTTGAGAATAGACTTCTGCAAACTCAAGCACCCAGTGGAAAGGCGAGAAATTTTTAACATCGCTTAACTCAACATCTATTCCAGCTTCTTTGAACTGTTGGAGTATTTTTTTGTCCGGTTCTTCCCGGTGCTCCTCTAGTTTCTGAAATACTTTTTTCCGAGCCTGTTCCGCCTTCTGTCCATTACCTTCTTTTTCGTGTCTCTTGTAGGTCTTGATTTTGTTGATAATCTCCTGGTACCGTTTGTGGATAGCATCTGGGCTGTACTGGTTGAGATTTGCCTGCGCTGTCTCCTTCTCCAAGTCGTCGTTCAACGCTTTCTCTACCGGTTCGGTAAAACCGATGAGGCTGTTGCCCTGCCGGATGTTGAAGTCGATATTTGGCAGGGCTTCGACTTCGTGCGGATCGTCTCCTTTCTCTAGGTCGGCGACGATGGAGAGCCAGAGACGAAGCTTGCATATCTCAGTGGCGCCCTTATCGATATCAACTCCGTATAGGTTGTTGAGTATAATCTGTCGTTTGGCATGCATTGATGGGTTTGCCACATTGGCCTCAAGTTCTTCCACTAAATCCGTTATCTGCCGAGTCATTTCGTGACCTTGTTGCCGTGCCAAACGCTGGAAGTACGTAATGCAGGACAGGTAAATGTCTAGCAAGATTTCCTCGGCAGCGAGCAGGAACGCGCCAGATCCGACCGCGGGATCGAGTACTTTGAGATTCTGCAGCACCTCAAAGTATAGATATGTAATCTCCTCTTGATTGATATCATCGAGATTGCCGATGACAGTTGTTTCACCTTCCTGTGCCTCCGTACCTTCGTCTACGGCGAAGACTTCGTCTATTTCCTCGTAGTCGGTGTCAAATTTCTCGTTGATGCGGTCAATGACATATGGATGAATAGTGTTCCGGGACATGAAATTTGTGATTTCTTCTGGCGTATAGTAGGCTCCCATCTCCTTCTGATTCACAGTTTTCTCGAATATGTGGCCGAGGAGTTCGGGCGACAATCGGTTTGGATCGACGATATCCAAGCGTTCGTCTGCGTGCCAGTTCCAATCCCCGAGGAACTCCAAGATCTCGGTGAATAACCGGTTCGTCTCCTTGGTCGTTTCCCCCAATCGTATATCTGGATACTCCCTTTCCACGTCTGTTCGAGTGAAGAGCCCGCCGTTCAGGTATGGGAGAGTGCCTGGTCCCCGTTCGGTATCGGAGGAAAGCCAATCGAAAAACAGCGGCCGATAGAAGTCTTCGTAGACATCACCTCCGTCCTCGATAGTTTCATTGTGATGACGTTCAAGGTAATCCTGCTTGTAGTCCAGCAGCTTCTTTTCTTGGATGAAGTGGAGGAAAATCAGTCGGTCAAATACGGTTTGGGCATAGTTACGTTTTTCCTCCCCTGCATCGTCCGGAAGATTCGCCACATTCTGGACCATTTTAGCCCGAATTTTCTCGAACTGGTCGTAGAATTCACTGACGACCTTCTTCGTATCATACATCTGGTTAATCGTTTCGGGCTTCCCATGTTCCAGCTGGTTAAGTTTGTCGAGCGCGCTCCGGCCAGCCCCGCCCTCCTCAAACATAGACTTCTGGATTTTGTAGCGCTGATACCTGATACGGCCGTGTTTGTCCCATGAGCGGCGCCGTGTCGTAAAGGTAAATTCGCGGAAATCTTCGGTAGAGACGACCTGAGTATGCCGACGGGCATTCATCCGCTTCCGGTAATCGGAGGCTGTTTTGTCACTGTCCGCCCGGATAATTGCCAGAAATTCATCGTCATCGATCTCCATAACGATCTCGCCCTCTTCGCCCAAGTCTGTACGCTCGAATCCCCGTTTTTCGAGCGTATCCGCAATGTCATCGATAGAATTCCAGGACCGGATATCGGCCTTGGTAATCGTGCCGAGGGCCATAAATACATCCTATCGTCCCTCACTTTAATTTGTATATCGGTAGAAGAGATACCTTTCCTGGGGTCTGAAACGTACGTGGCGTCTTCCCTCGCCTCGCTATCATTCTCCAAGACGTTGCTGTCTATATCATTTCTACTCCCTATTCTTGAACTCCCGCAAAGAATGAGGATGTCGTAGGATTTGTTTATCAGGTGCTTCAGGTCGTCCATGATTATGGACGCGAGTCGGTGTTTAAGTAATAGGATCAAATTTCCATCTTAACAGATGAAAGAGACCGGAATAGATAGGGTTAAAGTCTCTGCTTCATTATCCTGTTTATCTCATTTGGAATTAATTCCGCAGGCCGGTTAAATGCTAGGAGATAAAGGAAAAGGGTGGCTGTTGAGAGGAGAGAAGGAGTTGCCTTTCTCATAGCACTACGTATTTCCACTTCATCCCACTATCCTTCCCTTCTTACTCCAAGGAACTCTAACAGGAAGGCCCCTTCTCCCCTGACTATAAGTGGAGATGAGAAGGGAAGAAGGGACGGGTGGAGAAGGGAACGAGAAGGGATATGCCTCCGGAGTTGTCCGGAGTCCCACCGCATCCGGTCCGGACCCGGATCCCTTCTTTCTCCCCTTCCGGTCCAGGACCGGTCCCCTTTCCGGAGCCCGTATCCGGGACAGGAGGGGAGGAAGTTCGGGAGACAAGAGGGAGGAGAAGGGAAGGAGAAGGAACGAGAAGGGCAAGGCCGCCAACAGGGAGTGGAAACCCGCCACTGTATATACGCAGTCCTGAGACGACTGACTCGTCCGGGGTATTCCCTACTTACCACCCGATTTCCTGTATACTCGAGAACATACATCGACGGATTCTAGCGGTGGTTCGCCGATTTCTATATACATAGATCCGGCGGTCGTATCCACAATCCGGATTTCGTGATTCTTTTCTCAGGATTACCCCTGCTCGCTTCCTTAAGGCAGCCTAATA
>JBDGRC010000082.1:0-5135 GCA_042218495.1 Candidatus Nanohaloarchaea archaeon
AGACATCCAGACTATGATAGCGGTAGGTCACGAAGAGGATCCAGATCTAAAGCATCACGAAGAGGATCCAGATCTAAACCAGTTTCAGAAGGGAAAACATTGATGCCCTATACAGACCAAGATGAAGCTGCTGAGGAACTCTCGAATCGAGGCTATGAAGAACTGGTGGAAGCACAGTATGAAGATGTCGTACCAAGACGTAGATCAGTACATATGCACCCGGAAGAAGCAGTTTTGGTGCAACTAAATAGCTCAGATACCATGGGAGGTTGGAGCACAAGTAACTCCCAGGCTTACGCCATGGTAGAAGATGTAGCAAGAGCAGAAAGCTTACGTGGTGCAAGAGTTATCGAGAAACGAGAAGAAGGAGGAAGAGGAATCGTAGGAATACCGCTAAAGGATGACAGAATTGAACAATTACAAGAAATTGGAACATATAACATACATGAAGCAGATATGCAAAGAATGCTCGAAAAAATCTCAAATGAGGATAGGTACGCTGGTCAAGGGCTAGAGAGAGCTGCGGAAGCACTTGAGCAATAGAAGGGAATATTTACATTCCAAATTTCTTAACTCCGGGACCTGAGGTCACAGACTACTAAGTTTGTAGTAGTTTGTCACTTTCGACACCCTTTGTTGCATTTAGTGGGTTGATACCAACCCCAGAGGTGTACAGAATAAGATTCGGTAAGCCGACAGGCCTTCAGGCTCAAAGCCATACGTGTTAAACTGGATCTAGTCGGAGGCATATTTTGGCCTAGAGGATTTTATTTCTCCATCTTTCATCAATAAGCAAGGAATCGTATCCCAGCCAAGTGCCTGGAAGTGTTCTTCGGCTCTTCTTAGCTGTCTGTAACCTTTTGTCGCGGAGCTCTGATTGGTCTTTACCTCGACTACATAAGCTTGTTCATTTTCATAATCCAGGCCCAGTATGTCAAAATCTCCTTTCTGCTCGTACATCAGGTGTTCTTCACAGTCCGTTGTTTCAGGTGTTCTCCAGTAATCAACCTCGCGCCCCACGTAGTCCCATCGAACATCAGGGTCGTCTTCGAACTGCTTCAATCGCTTGAATATTTTGGCAACTATTTCATCGTGTTTTTTTCCCATCAGGTATGCACCTGTTTTCTATTCAACTATCTCAAAACCCCTACAAAAGGGAAGTTTTTACCAAATCTGTCTTTGTATTTGTTCATTGAGGATCCGGCATATTTTCGGCAGCTCTTGCAAAAACGTAAAGAGCTTCTTCGTCCCAGTTTTCGGGTCTCCACCTTTGTACTCTGTAATTCGAATTTTCAAGTTTAATATCAGAGGCGTCCAGAAATTCTGTAGTCTCATATTTTCCGTTATTATGTGGTTGATCGGTGTGTATAACAGGTTCTTTATCGCTGTACATCATGCTTTCTGGATCGATCTCAGGCACCACTACTCTGTCTATACCTTCATCAAGTCTTGGATCGTCGAAATAATCAGAATTCTCTATAGCATGTTTGTACGCTGCCTGTTGTATAGCATACTTTGGCTTCATTGAACCTGTCTTGAGATCCAGAAGTATAGTTTCACCAGTCCCCTCATGTTCATATATCATGTCTGCAGTTCCACCGTAGGCGAATTCTCCTATCTCTGGACCATCGATTTCATCGCTCTCATCCCAGGGATGCTGTGTTTGAAGAGCAAACTCCTGTTCTGCATAGATAACATTTTCTTTAGACAGCCCAAGATCATCTTCAAGACTCCTAAATTGTTTTTCGATCCATTCGACTTCCTTCCTGGCCAGATCCTTCCCATTCTGGACAAATCCTTCATCATTTACAGCGTACTCTAATACCTCTATTTCATCGTCCCCTTTCCAATCCACTATGTCCTGAAGTTCTTCACCCTCCAGAGATTCCAGGTTATTCCAGAACCTATCCGTTTCTCCTCTTACCTCTGATTCGTCATCAACATAGTTAGCGAATATTTCTTCATGGGCTAATGTCCCTCGGTCGCCTGCATAATCTCTGATAACATCTGCGTCGTACCTGCCATCCGATCCGTCATAGATATTTTTCCAGTGGAAAAGTCCTCCACCGGTATCAATCTCCCTATGAAATGGGTATTCAAGCCTTCTATCTTCATCCCAGTCATCGTAATCGTTAGGGAAAGGATTCAGTACAGTTGTAACAGAAAAGGCCTCGTTGCCGTTCCACCTGTAAACCCTGTTACCAAAAATATCTGTGTCACGAAAAACACCCTCATCAAGATAATCCAGCAAACCTCTGAGACTGCCTTTAGAATAATTCTGGTCTGATATCCTCTCTGCTTCCTCCAGGGCATTCCTCTCAAGAGTTTCTATAACCTTAATTTCAAGCCTGTCAGCACCATCGATCTGTGAGAGAAAAAAATCAGCGTCCATACTGTCTGGCTTCATGATGCCTGTTGTACTGCTTGCGTAGCTGGCGGCTTCCTCCTTAATATCCTCATATCTGTCATACTCCTTCGCTGCCCTACTTATGCCCTTCTGAACTGCCTCACTGAAGCTTTGTTCTGTGTCAATATCAGAGGATAAAATCAGGTCTAGGAAGGAATGGTTATCCATAGATTCAAATCCTAGACCCGTATCAGATCTGATATCAGCTACAGTTTCATCGATTATCCTGCTGTAAAACTTCGATGATTCATTCAGAACATCATCGATATCCCCCCCTATTATATCGAGAGCATGACTCTCACTCAGTTCAAGCCTCTCCATCTCATTAGACATTCCAAGAAGTTCTATCCTATCAGCTTCCGATCCAGACAGTCTGAAAGCAGCATCAACTACCTGTCTCTCACTCAGGCCGTTCGGCTTCAGCACTCTCAGAGTACTGTTTTCTTCATCGTAGATTCCAAGAACTGTTTCTAACTGGAGAAAACCATTCCTGACTGTTGCTGATTCTAGAGCGTGATTGCCCCGTTCTTCGTAACCTTCAACAATCCATTCTTCAACATTTTCAAGTTCCTCTACAATCTCTTCTGTTTCTTCTCCAGATTCTATTTTATCCGCTAACCTGGACCTCTCTTTTAGACTCGGACCATAATCCCCGCCCATTGCGTAACCATTCCAGTGAAATCTGAGTTTCTCTGCATCATCATCGTTCTCAGAGGGCACTATGCCGTTGAAATTATGCCTTTCGGGACCGGTCATAAATCCATTGAATGAGGCGATAACATCAGAGTTAACGTCAGAGGGCTGATTTGAACGTCCCTTTAAAATCTCCAAGGTGTTATCTACGAGACGTTCTTGACTTGCAACCCCATTCTTTGCGGCGTGATAATCCACCACAGGTCCTGCGCCGACACGCAGAACCGGCTTCATTCATGAACAACCTCCAGTAAACCTGATAAGTAGACCATCAAAACGAAGAGTAAACATTCTTTTTGACACTAAACTCTGAAAGTCAGTAAATTTATCGAATATGTCGATTCTCATTTCTAACTTATAATTGAATGATAGAAAATATACATTTCTCTACACATTCTATATAGATTTGGCCAGATATTATTAGTATTTGGTTTTAATATGAATTAGGTAGCATCGTGGATAAAAGAAAAGTTCAGAAAACTGGCGGTTCAACCTATACTGTTTCGCTACCAAAGAAATGGGCAGAGGAAAGACTTGAGTTCGGAGATCATCTCTCTATAGAGGAGGATGAAAACTACCTCAAACTTTATACAGAACCTGAAGAGAAAAATAAGAAGAGAGCATCTATAAAATTTTATGAAAGATCTCAAACGAACTTCAGAAAAATTGTTTCTCTATACTTGAGCGGTTATGACCATATCAACATAGTTTCAGATGAAGAATTTGATAGCACCAAACTGGAGAGACTGGTTCAAGACAATATGGTAGGTATGGAAGTACTAAGATCAACTGATTCTAGAATAGAGCTGAAAAATCTCGTAAGATATGAAGACCTGCCCTTCAAACAGGTTCTAGTCAGGATAGACTCTCTTATCAAAGATATAATAGATGAATTGAACCGCGGTATGAATGATGAGGAAGAGGAAATAACAGCAGTAGTTGATCAGAAGGAGCAGGAAGTAGACCGTATGTATATGCTTGGTGTAAGGCAGCTGAAGCAAGCGGCCGATGACCCTGAAAAATTGGAGAAGCTCGAGATAGAGAGAGAAAGTGAATGTGTAAGCCTGAGAGTTGTTCTAAAAAGCCTTGAGAGAATAGGCGATCATTTAAAGAAAATAAGCGAACAAGTAGAAATGCTGGAAGAAATACCTGAGAATTACATAGAATACTTTGAACAGGCGGATGATTCTTACAGAAAGTCTGTCGAAGCATTGAGAAAAAGAGATCTTGATAAAGCCGAAAAGGCTATTCAGAAGACAAATTCAACTCCAAATATCCATACTAAAGATCAGGGAAAAGAAGAGTATTTGATCTACAAAGAACTAGAGAAATCTATAGAAAGAATTGAAATGCTCTCAGATGACATAGCTGAAGTTGTTATGAATATATCTATCGATGAGGAAAATCAAAGTGAATTAATTGATGATTAATTTGATTAGAGTCTTTTTAGCTAGAAACTCTTTTACTATATAGAATAACGAGATAAAACCTTGTAGGCTAAAGACGGATGATTATCTATGGCGGATTTCTATGAAGAGACTGAGAGAGGCTCATTTAAATTTGAGAGTGACAAGAAGGGTAGACAAGTTACTGAGGCATATAGAGAAAAATTTGATCTATATTCACCGAATCTAGGACCTCATGTTGATAGATTGTATAGAGGTAAACTGGCAGCTCCTTTTGGAACAAAACTGGCTGGAAGAGTAGGTGAAATTATTGATCTTGAATCTGAAGGTGTAAAAGAAGAAATTGAGCTCATAATTGAGGAATAACTTGATCCGTGATAAGTGAAAGAAAACTGGAAAAGTATGTAGAATCTTATTATAAGTCAGAGGATTATTCAATAAGATGCGATACTGAAGAGGACTTTATCCAGGTAACAATACAACATCTTACAGAAGAACCTGACTTAGCAGTGTTAGTTGAAGATTTATTCAATACTTTGGCTTTTAGAGATTCAGAATGGGAGAAATGCATTCAGTATGGGGAAGGACATTCCTATGCCGTTCTAAACAGAAATAAAGAAATCGATTAG
>JBDGRC010000083.1:0-5330 GCA_042218495.1 Candidatus Nanohaloarchaea archaeon
ATTCCCCACTTCTCCTTGTCCCTGTGCTTCAGGACGCGGGCGTACTCCGCCTGCATCTCGTCCTCGAGCGAGTTGGCGGGCTCGACCCATAGTTCACGTTTGTACGGATCGACGACGTACACTTTCTTGCCGGTCTCGGAGACCTGCGAAGGATGGAAGTGGCCGCTTCCGAGGAAGACGAACGCGTCGACCTTGTGGCTTATGTTGTGGGCTGCGCCCGCGTCACATCCGAGCACCTGGCCCGGCTCTGTCGTCCGCAAGCCGGTTGTTCCATCGACCACCTCGAATCCTTTTGATTCGAGAAACTCTCTGGCTTGTTCGCGGCGGTCCATGTACTGTGTCACTCCCACGAGACCGACGGATTCGGCTTCAATGTCCTCGTAGTTCTCTTTCAACACACCCATCAGATCGCGGTCCTCCCGATACGGAAGGTAGTAGACGTTCAGGTCTTCCATGTCCGCTCTCTCCGGGTGGAGGAACCTGGTGTGTCCAACGTGGATCAGCGCTCCGGCACCCATGCGAGACGCCTTCTCGTCCGCTATGCCGCACGCTCCGAAAGTCGACGCGCCGATCATCACCGGTTCGATCCCCTCGTCCTTGAGATCGCTCGCGTAGTCAATCAGCTGCGGCTTGATGCCGTCCGGGCCCTGAATGCCGACCTTCTCGTAACCCTCATCCTTTATATCCTCGAGCACCTCGTCGAACTCCTCGTAGTTGAACTTTTGTTCCTCCTCGTTCATGCTACAGGAATTTCATCGAACCTTTTTATTCCGGTTCTCGGTCGCATGATCCAGCAAAATCTTCCTTTCCTCACGTGCCACGGCCCTCTCCACCTTCTCTGTGTCTTCTCCGGTCGCGATGTAGTCGTACCGGTTTCTCACCGCAGACCTGATAGTGTCCGCGTCGCCAGGCTCCAGTATAACCGCCTTAACCTCCGGATCCAGGTATTCGATCGCTTCATTGGCTGCTTCGGAGGAAAGATTCCTTGCGTCCAACACGAGTTTATCCCCGTCAAAGCAGAGGGCTTCCTCCCCTGTCTTCACGTATCCTGATCTCGGTATGCTTCTTCCTTCAGTATCTCCCTCTGTCACGTTCAGCTTTCCGGTGTAGGGAGGCCTGAGACGTAGACCGGATCCTGCCTTCAGGACCTCCGTTGCCGTGACCGGTGAGTTACCGCCGACAACATCATGTTCTCTCTTAGATTTCTGGCGCCTTCCACCGATTTCTTCTTCCTTCTCGCCGGATTGAACATTCCCGCCTTCCTTCATATCCTTCCTGCTTAGCTCCGCTGCCAGACCCTTTCTTCGTGCTATCTGGGCCGCAGATGACGTGTAGCCTCCTGTGGATGAAACAAAGTCTTCGCGGACCTTTTCCGGGACGCTGTTCCTTCTTTCAGCTGCTCGACCGACCTTCTTCTCTGTCGCCTGAATCGATTCAACCCCGGTGTCTCCAGAGCCGTGACCTCTCTCGAATACGTCAACCACGTAGAAGGTGCCTCTCTTGTACGCGAACTTGGCGCTGGCTCCCTCGTTCCTGAGGGACTGGACGAAGCTTTCGATCTCGGACTTGGAGAACATTCCGTGTTGTCTTTCAACTTCTTTCTTCTTCAGATCGCCGCTCATGGGGTTGATGGAGGTTTCCTTCTGTCTGTCCGGCACCCTCTCCCTCTTCACTCTCTGTCCCACTAAATACAATTCGGGAACGGTGACTCCCTCCTCAAGAGAGTTACCTAGCCCCTTCACGGCTTCTAAGAGCGCTCCTCCATCGGAGTAGTTCAGAACCGCTGCTCCAGTGGCCTCCGGCTCGATCATCCTCTGAAACAGCACTGCAGGACTCCCATCTCTCCTCTCCACGTAGCTCTTAACCACCTGTTTCAGCCCCTCCTCGAGGTCGGAGGAGCCCGCGTTCAACCTGTAGTCGTAGACACCCTTCTTGCTGCCTGATATTCTTATCGAGACCCGGCTACCCTTTCGCTGTCCTCCTACAAGATTTCTTGCCTGCCCTGAAGCGTTCCTGACAGCGGAGCTCATGTCTACCTCTCTGTAGGCGTCTTTGACTCTCGAGGCTACTTCTTCTGGAACAGCTACATCTTCAACACTTTCAGAAGATCTAAGCCGGTCAGCGAGCTCGCTGGTCTCCTTCTCCGTTAGGACGAAGAAGTTCGGTACGTTCAGCGAGTCCGCCCTGTCAAGCCTTGATGCCTTCTCACCGCAGCTTGATCTCTCGATGTCGCCTTTCCATCGAACCATGCCATAGAATACGAACCGGCCGGTTAAATTTCTTCTCTACCTGTCGATCTTGACCCTGGTCGACACGGGCATCTTGTGTCCGGCTCTCTCGAGAGCCTTGCGGGCGTCCTGAACGTCTCCCTCGTCAACTTCCACGCTGTAAACTATCTGTCCTTCATCGATTATCGCTGCACGACCGATCGGTCTTCCAAAGGGCTTTCTCATTCCCTCGTAGTACCTGTCGGCCTGTGCAATACCCGCCAGAGGGTGGTACCTGAGAACGTGGTGAGGATATGGCCTGATCGTTAGTATAAAGTCTTCTTCGGGGTCCATTACCTTCGAAAGATGTGAGCTCGCAGCTATCCTGCCTGACTCGAGTGCCTCGCTCCTGACGGAGCAGTCCTCGTCAAGCGTAAGTACAACTTTCTTGTCAAACTCCTTTCCGCCCTTCTTCGCTCCCTGGACGTACTGGGTCACTCTCGGTGCAGGCGCGCCCTTGACGTAGTTCTCGGAACCTGCCTGGCTCTTCCTCGTGTATGGCTGCCCGGGATGATCCCTGTAAATAGATGCTGGTCTGTCTCCCATCTTAATCTCCTAATTTCGGATGCTTTGAAAAGTTTATAAATGCCCTGCGGGATGTCAGGACAGATTCATATCGGCGATGGCTTAAATCACTTTCAGGATGCAGAACTGAGGAGCCGGGCACGTCGACGATTTTATAGCCGTCGCTCGACAGAAGTTATTCATGGAAAAGGTGAACGTGTTCCAGATAGGGCTCGGCGAGTTCGGTAGATACGGGTTCAGGAAATTCCTGGCGATGCACGGGAATCTTGACGAGGTCGAACTGGAGTTCCGCGGGCTTGCGGAGAAGGACTTCGAGAAGAGGGATGATGCAGTCGATGTCGCAGAGAGCGAAGGGGTCGACCTGGATTTCTACTCTTCCGCCAGGGAGATGTACGATGCGGCCTCCGAAGTCGATGGAAAGGTCCTCGTTTACGACGCCGGTCCGACAGCGACGCACGCACAGAACATCTACCGGTCGATGAGGCACGAGTTCTTCCACGTGGCCGAGAAGCCGCCCTCGATGACAAGGGAACAGCACATCAGGGAGCGAAAGATGTCCGCGGGCACTGATGCGTTCTGGAAAGCCGACTTCATCGAGAGGGAAAGCCCTGTGGTCAGAAAGGCACTGGAGGAAGTGGCTGGAAAGAATATAGAGTCGATAAAAGTGTTCAGGGAAAGCTCTGTAGGCGTCCAGAGGCTTCTGCAACCGGTTCAGAGAGCAGGCGTCCAGGGAGGAGACATACTCGACAAGATGACTCATGAGATATTCATTCTGGACATGCTGGAGGAGTCAAACGGAGATAACGAGCTGGATCTAGTTAGAGCTGAATCGGACCTTATGCCGTTCTCGCGCCACGGAGAGAAGTTCATGTCTGTCAAAGGCAACAGAACGGCTGAAAAGAACAGAGCAGCCACGGGAAGGACCGGCGCCCTGATTCAGGGAGGAGCCGAGGTCAAACTCCACTCCAGCTGGTTAGGTGTGTCGAGGAGCGCGAGGGAAGAGGCTCGGAGGCTTGATTTCGTCGACCACAATCCCGTTGTATCTGAGCCAAGGCAAACGGGGAAAGAGGCTTTCGTGGACGAGGAGGCGAGGTTCTTCGTCGTCGAAGGGGAGAGAAACCTGTTCGGCGACATGCTGAAGGAGAAGCTCTTCGACCTCGACAGGGAGCGGGAAGTCGAGCTCCCGGATCTAGAGGGCGATCAGCTCCACAGGGTTCTCAAGAAAGCGGTTCTGAAGGCTGCGGGAAGAGAAGAAGGGATGACAGACGAGAATGAGATCGACAGGTTCATGAACCTGATCTTCGACATACGGGAATCCGCGATAGATCATTCCGGCGATCCTGTGGTCGAACTCAGGTCGTCGCTCGAAAGGCTCGATCCACTGGTCTACGATCAAAAGGCATTTGAGGATTACGAAGTAGACAAACTCATGGGTGTAAAGGGTTGAAGGCTGTCATACTTTGTGCTGACAAGAAGGAAGAGCTGTTTCCATTCACGGAGACGAGGCCGACCGGACTTCTGCCTGTCGCGGGCATCGAGGCGACAGGGAGGCTTATCAGGAGCCTGGAGGTGGCAGGAGTCGATGAAATTTTCATAGTTGCCAACCACCTGGAGGAGGAGTACAGGTCGGAGTATTCAGACGAGGAGGATATCAACGTTGTCCGCCAGGACGAGGTCGATGGAACGGGAAACGCGGTACTGGAGTGCGACTTCCTGGATGATGACTTCTTCGTGCTGAATGGAGATGTAGTCGTCTCGGAAGAGGATCTGGTGTCTCTCAGGAAGACACATCTCAACAGGCAGCCGGAAGTATCCGTTCTTGCGACGGGATCGGATCGACCGGAGAAGTTCGGAGTTCTTTCCATCACGGACGACGAGATCGACGCCATAGAGGAATCCCCTGAGCAGGCCGAGAACGCTCTGATCAATACCGGAGCCTACATCTTCAAGCCGACGATATTCGACAGGATCAGGGAGGTAGAAGGAGAGAAGATAACCGACGCCTTCGAGCCTGTTATCGAGGACGGAAAAGCTATATACGAGCTTTCAGACGGCTACTGGATGGAGATTGACTCTCTCCGCAACTTCTGGAGAGCCGACAGGCTGAAAAGGGAGGAAAAAGTCTCGGGGAGGGTTCACCAGGGCGCGGACGTCTCGGACGGAGCCGAGTTAATAGGAGAAGTCAGAGTTCAGGAAGGGGCGGTGGTCGAGTCAGGAGCAAGGATAGAAGGCCCGACCGTGATAGGAGAAAACTCTGTGATAGGCGCGGGATCCGTAGTCAGATCGTCTTCAATAGGAGATGAGAGTCAGATAAGATCAGCGACGGTCGAAAAATCCGTTCTGTTCGAGGGAAACATAGTTGATCCTCATGTTCACGTGGAGAGAAGCGTTCTCGGAGAAATGGTGGAGGTCAAGGCCGGGAGCGTCGTTGAGGAATCGTTTATAGGTCCTGAGAGCCTGGTCAACATCAACAACTCGGTTAGAGGTACAAAGTTTGTGCCAGGCGCAAGGACGGATCTTGGCGAGATCAGCAAGTAG
>JBDGRC010000084.1:0-24240 GCA_042218495.1 Candidatus Nanohaloarchaea archaeon
ACCTACGACACGCACTCGAAGGAGTTTGACTCGGTCTACGAGAGGAACAAGTTCTACCGCGGCCTGTTCGGATACAAGCAGACCGTGAAGAAGAACGGCAAAGAGTACGAGTACGAGAAGGATGGGCTCATGGACGAAATCCCGTGCATGAGGATAGATGACTCGGTATTCGTGCTCGCGAAAAAGTACACGGAAGAGGTCAACGAGTACTTCGAGGACTGGGGTTCAAAGGTTACCCACAGGATATTCACAGTTATACTCGATGACCGGGAAATAATAGACCGGATCAAGAAGTGATACTATGGCAGAAGACGAGAACGTGAAACTCAGGGTCGGGGAAGTCCCGCCAAACGCACAGCAGGACATCGGAAGAGGCATAGTCAGAATAGACTCAAAGGTGATGGAGGAGCTGGGAATCACCGAGGGAGACGCCGTCGAGATAGAGGGAAACCGGGAGACAGTCGGAAGGGTGGCAAGAAGCTACCCGGCCGACAAGGGACTCGGGATCGCGAGAATGGACGGCTACATGCGTAAGAACGCCGGGACCTCGCTCGGGGAGAAGGTTGACATATCAAAGGTCGAGCTAGAGCCAGCCGACAAGATAACACTTGCTCCGGCTGAGGAGGGGGTAGTGATCCAGGTATCCAACCCGGACGTGTTCAAGAGGGCTCTGGCCGGTCGCGCCGTCACCCAGGGAGACATCGTGGTCCCGGGAGATGGAGACGGCAGGAAGAGCGTATTCGAGGACATATTCGACATGAACGCCGACCAGTTCAGGTTCTCGTTCGGGGGGGAGACAAAGCTCGCTGTCGTGAGCACGCAGCCATCCGGAGCGGTCGAGATAACCCAGGATACGGAGATAGAGATGAAGCAGCAGGCAGTCGAGAGCACGGAGAAGCAGGAGCAGGTACAGGTACCGGACGTTACCTACGAGGACATCGGAGGGCTCGACGAGGAGATACAGAACGTCCGGGAAATGATAGAGCTTCCGCTGAAGCACCCGGAAGTATTCCAGCAGCTCGGCATCGAAGCTCCTTCCGGAGTACTCCTTCACGGTCCGCCGGGAACAGGAAAGACCCTGCTCGCCAAGGCAGTCGCCAACGAGGCCGACGCAACCTTTATGTCGATAAACGGACCTGAGATCATGTCGAAGTACTACGGAGAGTCCGAGAAGCAGCTGCGTGAGAAGTTCGAGGAGGCGCAGGAGAACTCGCCGGCCATAATTTTCATAGACGAGATAGACGCCATAGCCTCGAAGAGAAGCGAGGCAGGCGGAGAGGTCGAGCGCAGAGTGGTCGCACAGCTACTCTCGCTTATGGACGGACTAGAGGAACGCGAAAACGTGATCGTGATCGCAGCCACGAACCGCGTGGACGCAGTCGACGAGGCACTCAGACGCGGAGGGCGTTTCGACCGTGAGATAGAGATCGGAGTACCGAACAGCCAGGGGAGGAAGGAGATAATGCAGATACACACGAGAAACATGCCTCTGACCGACGAGGTCGACCTGGAGGAGCTCGCTGACAAGACTCACGGATACGTCGGCGCCGATCTCGAGGCTGTCTGCAAGGAGGCGGCGATGAGCGTCCTGAGAAACGTCCTCCCGGAGATAGACCTGGACGAGGAGATACCCAGCGAGGTAATGGAGAAGCTGGTTGTCGGAAGAAACGACATGATGGAGGGAATACGCAAGGTCCAGCCTTCCGCCATGCGAGAGGTGATGGTAGAGGTTCCAAAGGTCTCCTGGGAAGACGTTGGAGGTCTCTCCGAGGCTCAGGACCGCCTGAAGGAGATGGTGGAGTGGCCGCAGCTCCATCCAGAACGGTTCGACCGCATGGGAATAGAGGTGCCGAAGGGAATTCTCCTGTACGGCCTACCGGGAACAGGAAAGACCCTTCTCGCCAAGGCAGTCGCAAACGAAGCCAACGCCAACTTTATATCTATAAAAGGCCCCGAGATTTTCTGCCTTTCCGGCGACACACCAGTAGTCACGGACTTCTGCGGCAGAAGAAGCGTAAAGGAGTTCTACGACAGAGCGCAGGAGGTAAGCAAGAAGATTCACGAGGACGAGAAGAAAACGGTCTTTGAGCCACAGGAAGAGATCAAGACACGAGGAATTGACGAACATGGCGAAGTAGTCGAATCGGAAGTCGAGAGGTTCTACAAAATCCAGGTGCCTGAGAGCTTCCGGCTACGGTTTGAGGACGGATCCGAAGTCCACGTTTCGGGTAACCAGCCGTTCTACACCAGAGATGGCTGGAAGAAAGCCTCGGAACTAGAAGAAGAGAACCTGGTAGCTTCACCGGCCAGGGTCGAATCATTCGGAAAAGACAGGCTGGAATGGACCCAGCTGGATCAGGAGAACTTCTACGTAGAGCAGGAGAGAGATCTCGTACCTCTGGAAGAGGCCGAAGTATCAGGAGAAGTGGATCTGACTTACGCAAGAAAGCTGACTTCTGAAGAAAAGACGATCCGTCTGCCTTCCAGACTTACCCCGGAGCTCTCTGAACTGCTCGGATGGATCGCAGCTGAAGGCAACATCAGCGATGATGAAGTAAGAATAGCAGCAAAAGACGAGGAAAACAGGAAAAGAGTGAGAGAACTTCTGGAAAACGTTTTCAGTCCGGAAAGGATCAACGAGAGAGACGATGGCTTCGCAGTCTATTCCAAGGCATTCGTCGAGTTCCTCCACCAGGGATTCGAATTCCCTAGAGAAAACAAGACTTCTACTGTAGGAGTTCCCGGAATGCTCTTCAAGTCTTCGGAGGAAAACTGGAACGCATTCCTGCACGGAAGCTTTAGAGGAGATGGATACATCGGCGACAAAAAGGTAGAGTACTGCTCAGCCAGCGAGGATCTAGTGGATGGAATTAAAACCCTTCTCCGGTTTAAAGGCCACTCTCCAAGGAAGTTCGAAGACGGCAATGGCTACTACCACCTCAATCTAAGCGGAAGAGCGGACATAACCCGCTTCAGGTCGGAGGTGATGGACGAGGACATCGAGATCGAGGAAGACAACCAGAACAAGCAGAAGCAGATGCCGGCCATGAACGAGGAAGTGAAGCTCCTGAGAGACGGCCTGAGGATGACCTATGGAAGGGACATCGAGGAAGGAGTTATCGCTCCGATAGTCGAGAGAGACCAGCAGTTCGGCCGCCAGAGAGCCGAGAGGCTGCTTGATGCCTTCAGAGACAGGATGAGAGAGGTCAGAGAGCTGGAGATAGAGGAAGACGTGGAAAGCCTTCGGAACGCGAAGAATGTTCTCAAGGTGACCTACCCCGAGCTGGAGATGGAGATCGGCTACAGTCCGAAGTACCAGCTCAAGGAGAAGGAGGAGTTTGGAGAAAAACACTCGGAGATCAGGGAGTACCTCGAGAGGGTGAAAGAAAGCATCCTGTCGGAGGAGAACTTCGAGGCAGTTCAGAAGCTCGAGACAGCCTCCAGAGAGCTTTCCTGGAAGAAGATTCAATCAATTTCGGAGGAAGGCAGCACCACGATGTACGACCTGGAGACCGAAACAGGTAGCCTGATAGGAGGCCAGACACCTCTAATGCTCCACAACTCAAAGTTCGTAGGAGAGTCTGAAGAGTCCATAAGAGAGGTCTTCCAGAAAGCAAGGCAGGTAGCGCCATGCATACTCTTCATAGACGAGATAGACTCTATCGCGACGAAGAGAGGATCCAGGAGCGACTCTGGAGTCGGAGACAGGGTTGTAAACCAGCTGCTTACGGAGCTCGACGGCATAGAAGACCTTGAAGGCGTCACGGTCATTGCGGCGACCAACAGGCCAGACCTGATCGATCCCGCCATACTGCGGCCAGGAAGGGTTGACAGGAGCATAGAGGTCGACATACCGGACGCAGAGGCGCGCCGGAAGATTCTGGAGGTCCACACCGAGGAGATGCCGCTGGCCGACGACGTAGACATGGACGAGCTTGCTGAAGCAACCGAGGGATACGTCGGAAGCGACATAGAGGCTCTCTGCCGCGAGGCAGGAATGATATCCCTTAGGAGAGATCCGGAGACGGAAGAAGCGACCATGGAGGACTTCAGAGACGCCATGGACGAAGTCAAGCCGACGGCAACCGAGGAGAACGTCCAGCACTACGAGCAGATGATGCAGAAGATGGAGGAGATCGAGTCAGCGGAACAGGATCAGCCGGACTACTACGCATAGTACCGGCCCCGTAACCCCTTCCTTATTAACCCGCGCCGGAGCTGAAATATCATGGGAGAGCAGATAGAGATATCGGTCAGACAGGCAATGGTCGGTGTTTTCGTACTCGGACTTGCGGTGGGATTTTCCGCAGGGGTCGTATCGACGAGCACGAGCCTGAATCTGGAGTCAGGAACCAGCTCTGAAAGCTCTCTCGTTGAGCTGGAGGACACCGAGTACCCATACAGCGGAGTTGAAGCAGGCATAGCTTCCGGAAACAATGCCTCTAACTCCACATACGCAGTTGAGGGCGAACCCTATCTCGGAAGCGGAGACATACGCATGATAGCTTACGAGGACTTTGAATGTCCGTTCTGCAGCAGGTTCCACTCATCAGCCTTCCCAAAGATCCTCGATAACCATATAAGGACAGGAGAGGCCACACTGTACTTCAAGAACTATCCTCTGCAGAGGATACACCCCTGGTCGGCCAGGGCAGCAGCCGCGTCCGAGTGCGCTCTAAACCAGGATGCAGAAGCGTACTGGACCTTCAACAGAGGTTTCTTCGACAACCAGAATGAGCTGAAAAAGGCTCATAAAGCAGGAAAGTTCGACGAGTCCATGAAGAGATGGGCGGAGCAGACAGGACTGGACGTCAAGAGGTTTTCAACCTGCTATGACAGCGACCAGGAGATGGAAGAGGTTCGAGAGGACGCCAGGCAGGGAGGAAGGCTCGGAACGCCGACGGTATTCGTTGAAGATACCAAAATCAGCGGGGCTCAGCCCTACGCGGCATTCAGGTCAGTCATAGAAGAAGCAGGACAGTGAAACCAGAGAAGCTCGCAAGAGGATTAAGCGAAGGACTAAAAAGCTCGCTGAAGGGAAAACGGTCGGCGCTGACCGGGACGTCGGCGATTCTTTTCTTCACGGCGGTGACGCTGCTTTCATTCCCTGCCTACAGCTCACAGCTGCTCTCCAGCAGCGTATTCTTCATCGATGAGGTGCTGGCGGCGCTCATCTGGAACATGGTAAAGAGCTCCGGATATCTCGGTCTGGCGCTTACGGCGGCTTATTCGGCTCTAACAGGTGTCGCGGTCACTAACACCGTAACTTCAATTCGATCGATGGGCTTTAACAGCACAAAAGACGCCATGGGAGCTCTTCCCGGAATAGCTGCCGCGGGATGCGCCTCGTGCGGAGTAGGATTTCTTGGCCTGATAGGGCTCGGCGGGGCCGTGGCGCTTTTCCCTTTCGGAGGCAATCTGCTCAGGCTGGCAGCGGTCGTTCTGGTTGCGGGAGTGATCGCGAACCGTGGAAATCCTGAAAAGTGCGCTATTTCCGAGTCGTGACGATGTTTTCCCCATCTTCAGCCCCTACAAGAACCGTGTGTTCTGCCTGGACGACGACTGATCCCTCCTCATCCTGCAGAACCGGATAGGACTTTACGACGTCCTGCTTCACGAGCTTGCGGAACGCCATCTTCTCCCTGCCCTGTAGATGCATCCAGCGAGTTGTGAATGGGAGTCCGTTGAACGCATCGACCTTCTTCATTACCTGGCGGGCAGCTCGCCCTCTGACAGTCCTGTCGGACTCCTTCTTGTAGATATTTCCTTCCCTGCCGTTGCGGACAGTTCCAGATCCCGTGGTAAGGAATGGCTCGATGGCGACCGCGTCACCTCTCTGGAACTCGTAGCTGCCGGAGTTCGCCTTGTTAGGTATTGAAAGACCGGCATGCTGGGTGTAACGACCCAGCGAGTGCCCGGTCAGGTTCTGGACGATGTTGTACTTTTCAGGCACCTGTTTTTCGATAAAAGTTCCAAGTTCGCCTACGGTCAAGCCCGGTTCAAGGAAGTCAAGCGCTTTCTCGAGAACCTCCTCTACTGCTGCGATCATCTCCGACCTGTTTCCTGCGGGATTTACGGTGAGCGCCGTATCAGCTATGTAGCCATCGCAGTGCGCTCCTATATCGACCTTTAGAACGTCTTCCTCGGACAGTACGGTTCCATCTCCGCATTCGGGCGTGTAGTGAGCCGCCTCCTCGTTCGACGACATGTTTACCGGGAAAGCGGGCTCCAAACCTTCGTCCCGGATAAGCTGCTCGACCTCCTCCGCGATGCTCTCGAGTTCGGCACCCGGTTCAGCCACCTCCCGCGCCTTCTGACGGGCCTTCTGAATAACCTCTCCGGACCTGAGGTAGCTCTCTCTTACTCCGCTTTCCATGCTAGCGAGTCTCCGCGGTTTCGACCGCAGCCTGCTCGACTTTTTCAGCTATCTCCATCGCGAGATCCTTTTCCAGTGTCTCCGGAACTATCCTGTCTTTCTCTGGCTCTATGAAACCTCTGATAGCATCCGAAGCAGCCCGTTTCATCTCCTCGTTTATCTCCATCGCCTCGGCGTCCAGGGCACCTCTGAAAACGCCGGGAAATGCCAGAGAGTTGTTTACCTGGTTGTCAAAGTCGCTCCTGCCGGTCGCCACTATCTCAGCTCCGGCTGCCTTCGCCTCCCCCGGCATTATCTCGGGATCAGGGTTTGCCAGCGCGAAGACGACCGGGTCGTCGGCCATGAGAGAAACATGGTCTCGAGATACTATACCGCCTGTCGAAAGGCCGATGAGAGCATCCGCGCCCTCCAGAGCCTCGGAGAGACCTCCTTCTTCCGCGGAAGACTCCGTTCTTCCGGCAAGATCCGACTTGTATTCGTTTTCGTCGTCCGGAGATATTATACCCGACGAATCGACCACCAGTAGCTCTCCGACGCCGATATCCAGGAGAAACTCCGATACCGCTATCCCTGAGGCCCCGGCCCCGAGCACTACTACTCGGGAGCTTTCCAGATCCCTGTCAACGAGATCAAGGGCGTTCCTGAGAGCCGCACCGACTACGATCGCCGTGCCGTGCTGGTCGTCGTGGAAAACGGGAACGTCCATCTCACTCTTGAGTCTTTCCTCCACCCTGAAGCATCTGGGTGCCTTGATGTCCTCGAGGTTCACGGCTCCGAACGTCGGCTCCAGCGCCATGACCTCTTCCGCGAGTTCGTCCGCACCTTCCGAGTCAAGACAGATAGGGAAGCCGTCGACTTCCCCGAACTCCTTCATAAGGTTTGCCTTCCCCTCCATCACCGGCATCGAGGCTTCAGGACCTATGTCTCCGAGTCCGAGAACCGCTGATCCATCCGATACGACCGCGACCAGGTTCCCTCTCGAAGTGTAACTGTAGGATTTCGAACTATCACTTTCTATCTTCCTGCATGGCTCTGCCACGCCCGGAGTGTATACAAGGCCGAGATCCTCCGCAGTTTCGACGTCGACCGCGGTCTCAACCGAGATTTTGCCTGGCCTGGAAGCGTGCAGCTCGAGTGCTTCGTCTTTCATGTCGTCCAGTTGTCGGCCTAGCTTTTTGTCCTATTCCTTTTCTATCTCGATATCGGCAACCAGAGCTTCATCCCCGGTGAGAATCAGAGGGTTTACGTCGACGGATTCAACCTGCTCGTGGTTGAGACCCAGATCCCCCATGGCGACTATGGAGCGCTTCAGCTCCTCGACAGCGTACGCGTTGCCTCTGGAACCTTCGAAGAGCTCGTGGGACTCGAGCTCAGAGATCATTCTCTCCGCCTCGTCCTCTGTTATAGGGGCAATACCGAACGCCACGTCATGCAAAGCTTCGACATATATTCCGCCGAGCCCCACCATCACCATCGGGCCGAACTGCGGATCTCTCTTCACCCCGAGAGCGACCTCGAGGCCCTCGACCTGCTCCTGGACGACCACTCCGTTCATCGTGACGCCGTCGCCAGTGGTGGCGTGATACACTGACTCCGTGAGGGATTCAAACGCTTTCCTGACCTCCTGCCTTTCCGTCAGAGAGGTCTTCACGCCGTCAAACTCTGTCTTGTGGTCGATGTCCGGCGAGTCCATCTTCGCGACAACCGGATATCCGATGTCCGCCGCGGCCTCCTCTGCTCCCTTCGGAGTCTCACAGAGCTCCGTAAGTGGGAAGTCGAACCCGTACGATTCAAGTACTTCTCTCCCGTCTTCGAAAGTCTCGAGATCTTCGAGCGCATTCTCGGCGGATCTCTCGTCTGCATCGATCTCCAGGAGCTTCTCCTCCCGCTCAAGGTGGCGCCTGTATTCCAGCATGGACCGAACTGCCGAGACAGCATCCTTCGGATCCTGGAAGTCAGGAACGCCGTTCTCTTCGAGTATCTCTATCCCGTTCTTCACGTCCTCCTCTCCTATAAATGCCGCCATGAAAGGCTTGTCAAATCTTTCCGAAACTTTCACAACTGTTCTGGCAGTCTTCTCTATCTCGGTGTTCGCCTGGGGCGTCAGTATTACCAGAACAGATCCTACATTCTCGTCCTGGGCTACAGCCTTCAGCGCATCCCTGTACCTCTGATGTCCTGCGTCTCCTATAACGTCGACAGGGTTTCTCGGAGCCGACTCGTCCGGCATCTCCTTCTCCAGCTTCCTTTTGGTTGAATCTCTTAGCTCCGCCAGCTCCAGCCCGTTCTCTGACACCTCGTCCGAGGCTATTACACCCGGTCCCCCGGCGTTGGTCACTAGCCCCATCCTGTCGTTCTCCGGGAGAGGCTGGTAGTCGGAGGCACGCGCGAGATCTAGCAGCTCCCTGTTGGACTCGGCCTCTATTACTCCTGACTGGCGGAAAGCAGCCCTGTAGGCGTCATAGCTTCCGGCGATCGATCCCGTGTGGGAGGATGCTGCCTCTCCTCCCTCATCAGTTCTCCCGGACTTGACCATTATCACCGGCTTTTCCCGAGACACCATCCGGACCGCGTCCATGAACTCCCTTCCGCGGTCGATCCCCTCAGTGTATCCTATCACGGTCTCGGTTCCGTCATCCTCCCTCCAGTTATGGAGCATGTCGACCTCGTCTATGCAGGTCTTGTTGCCGAGGGAGACGAAGTGACGGAACCCGATATGCTCGGCCTTGGAGTAGTCGAGTATGGCGGTGCAGAAGGCTCCGCTCTGACTCATGAACGAAATAGAGCCGCTTTCCGGCATTTTTGAGGCAAAGGAAGCGTTCATCGAGTTCTCGGAGTTGATAAGACCGAGCACGTTCGGCCCAAGCAGATCTATGTCGTGATCTTCCGCTTTTTCTCTGAGCTTATCCTCGAGCTCGTCGTTCCCTGTCTCCGAGAAACCGGCGCTGACCACTATTGCTGATCCGACCTCTTTCTCTCCGCAGTCGTCCAGCACCTCAGGGACGATTCTTGCGGGCACCGCGATCACAGCGAGGTCGGTGTCCTCCGGTACAGCATCAGGGCACCTGACGCCATGAATCTCGTCCGCCTCGGGGTTCACAGGCACCACCTCTCCATCGAAACCGTGCAGAAGGTTGTCAAAGATCTCGTGGCCGGTCTTGCCCTCCTGCCTGGACGCTCCGACGACCGCGATCTTCCCGGGAGAGAACAGATCCTCGAACATATTTCATGTTTGGAGAGCTGGTTAAAGAGGTTCACGCAGCCAGGACTTCACCTGACGGTTGTAAAACATCCTTTTTATTCGGCCGCGCCGCCCATATAGTTAGATGGCAGAAAAACAGGTGTTCGAAGGTTCGGTCAAGAGAATCGAGGTTATGGAGGCTGGCGAGGAGGCAGAAAGCCTCGGAGAAGATGAACTACACGAGATATACAGGCAGATGGTGCTGGCCAGGAAGTTCGACGAGAAAGCCTTCAAGATGCAGCGGAGAGGAGACATCTCGACCTATGCTCCACACAAGGGGCAGGAAGCCTCCCAGATAGGAACGGTATTCGCCATGGACAGCGATGACTGGATGGTTCCGTCCTTCAGAGAGACAGCCGCCTACATCGCAAGAGGGGCTCCCCTTGAAAAGCTCTTCCAGCGCTGGATGGGCGATGCGAGAGGTCAGAAAGGACTAGAAAACGACCTGCCCGTGGCGATTCCCGTGGGGACACAGAACCTCCACGCCGCAGGTATCGGAATGGCCATGGAGCTCGAGGACGACGACACAGCGGTCGTGGGATTCACGGGAGACGGCAGCACCAGTCAGGGAGACTTCCACGAAGCCCTGAACTTTTCAGGAGTCTTCAGCGCTCACGCCGTAACTGTGATACAGAACAACCAGTACGCGATCTCGATGCCCGTGGAGCGCCAGACGAACTCGGATACACTGGCACAGAAAGCTCTCGCCTACGGAATAGAGGGCATACAGGTGGACGGAAACGACGTTCTGGCGGTGATAAGTGCAGTAAGAGAGGCTCTCGAGAAGGCCAGGGATGGAGACCCCGTGGTCGTAGAGGCAGTAACCTACAGGCTGGAGGACCACACGACGAGCGACGATTCCACTAGATACAGGGACGAGGACGAGGTGGATGAGTGGAAGGAGCACGATCCGATAGAGAGGCTCGAAAGCTACATGAAGGACAACGGATACTGGAGCGAAGACCTAAAGGACTTCCATGAGGAAGCAGAGGAGAAGATAGACGAAGCCGCCGACGAGGCCCTCGAGATGGATGAACCGGACATGAGCGAGATCTTTGACTACGTTTACAAGGAAAAGCCGGAGCTCCTGGCTAAGGACCAGGAGGAGCTGGAGGAAGTAGAAGAATGAAGATGAACATAGTGGAAGCTGTCAACGAAGCCCTCAAAGATGAAATGGAAGAGAACAGCGATGTCGTGATCTACGGGGAGGACGTTGGGGAGGACGGAGGAGTCTTCCGCGCGACCGAGGACATACAGGAGGAGTTCGGGGAAGACAGATGCTTCTCCTCTCCGCTCGCGGAGTCCGGAATCGTCGGAACCTCGATGGGCATGGCGCTCTACGGCAAGCGCCCGGTGCCGGAAATACAGTTCTCCGGGTTCTCGTACCTGGCCTTCCACCAGATAAAGGAGCACGCAGCGAGGTTCAGGACGAGAACGAGAGGAGAAAGAGAGGTACCTATCACGATCAGGGCTCCCTACGGAGGAGGGATAAACGCACTCGAGCACCACTGCGAGTCGCCGGAGGCGTTCTTCGCACACGCCCAGGGGCTGCACGTGGTAATCCCCTCGAACCCGCAGGACGCCTACTCGCTGCTGCGTAAATCCATACAGCTCGACGATCCCGTGGTATTTCTCGAGCCGAAGCAGATATACAGGGCTTTCAGCGAAGAAGTGGAAAAGGATCCAGAAGAGGCTGAACTGGAATCATCGGAGGTGGTCTCGGAGGGCAGCGACGCCACACTGGTAGCCTGGGGAGCAATGGTTCCCGTGGCGAAAGAGGCCGCGGACCAGGTCGACGGATCGGTAGAGATAATCGATCTCAAGACGGTATACCCCACGGATTTCGGCACCATCGTGGAGTCAGTCAAGAAAACAGGCAGGTGCGCAGTGCTACACGAGGCGCCGAAGACCGGAGGTTTCGGAGCGGAGATAGCTGCAAGGATAAACGAGGAGGCTATACTTCATCTCGAGGCGCCTGTCAAGAGAGTTGCGGCGCCTGACGTTCCATACCCGCTCTACAGCCTAGAAGACCACTACATGCCCGATGAAAACCGCGCAAGAAAGGGTCTTGAAGAAGTCCTGGAGTTCTGATGGCTTCAAAAAACCGGAAGGTGCTGAAGCCTTGAAAGGAGCCCAGCGCTCGATCGAACCTGGCGTGGAAGCCTGATGGAGTTCGAGTTTCCGGACACGGGAGAGGGCGTCACCGAGGGAAAGTTCCTCCGGTGGCTCGTCGAGGAGGGCGAGCGGGTCGAAGAGGATCAAGCGGTCGCCGAGGCCGAGACCGACAAGGCGGTTATAGAGGTTCCGTCTCCAGAAGACGGCACCGTGAGAAAGCTCGAGGCCGAGCCAGGCGAAACAGTAGAGGTTGGAGACGTAATCATGGAGATCGACACAGAGGAAAGCGGAACAGAGAGCAACGGAGATGCTGAGTCAGCGACAGCGGACAGCGAAGAGAAAGACCGGGATCGAAGCACGTATGACGGCTCGACCGATTCAGGGGTCCTCGCTCTCCCGAAGGTCAGGAAGCTAGCCGAGGAAGAGGGAGTCAACCTGGAGAAAATCGACGCGAACGGCCGGATAACGGAGGAAGACGTCAGAGAAGCATCTGAACCCACTGAAGATACTTCAGAGCAGAGCCGGGATGAAGGCTCTCGGGGCGTGAGAGCAAGGCCTTCGGTCAGGAAGCTGGCCAGGGAGAAAGGCGTCGAGATCAATCAAATCGACGGAACCGGCAGAGACGGAGAAGTCACCAGATCTGACGTCGAAGAGGCGGCTGAAAAGACCGGAGACGAGCCAGAAAAACGAGATTCAGGAGACGAAACGGAGGAAAATCCTCCAGAAACTGAAAAGAAGAGGGTGGAGATGAGCCGGATCAGGAAGGCTGTATCGGATCACGTGGAGAAGTCCCGCTTCACCGCTCCGCACGTCACGCACGTGGAGAAAGCAGACCTCACGCGGCTGTCGGACCTGCGGGAAAGAGTGAACGAAGGCTCAGAAGACCACCTGACGTACCTGCCTTTCATCATGAAAGCTGTCGCGGAGTCCCTGAGATCGTTCCCAGACCTGAACGCGGAGCTGGACGAAGAAAACGACGAGATAGTAAGATACCGCAGCATGGACTTCAACTTCGCGGTCGACACCGACAGAGGGCTTCTAAACCCGGTTATAGAGGACGTGAGATCGATGAGTATTTCCGAAATCAGCGACTCTATTTCAAGGAAGGCCGAGAGGGCGCGCGACGGAGAACTCGATCCGTCTGAGATGCAGAACGGCACGTTCACTTTGACAAACCTGGGCGCAATCGGAGGAAAGGAGTTCACGCCAATAATAAACTACCCGCAGGTAGCCATACTTGGTATAGGAGAAATCTCGGAGACCGCGGAGGTCGTGGAAGGAGAAGTCACTCCAAGAACCACTGTAAAGCTTTCGCTCTCCTACGACCATCGGGTGATAGACGGTGCGGACGCCGCGAGGTTCATGAACGACCTTGTTAAAAAACTGGAGTCTCCTGGAAAACTGATGGTGAACCTCTAGTGGTAGTGGGAGACATAGCGGAGGGAGCCGAGCTCGTGGTGATAGGGGCCGGTCCAGCGGGATACACTGCCGCGATCAGGGGAGCGCAGAGAGGAATGGAGGTCGTACTCATAGACAGGGAGGAAATCGGAGGAATCTGTCTGAACCACGGCTGCATACCGGCCAAGTCCCTCATACACGCCTCCAAATACCAGTCGGACCTGGAGCACTGGAACGAGATCGGGATCAGGACCGGCGATCTGGAGATCGACTTCGAGAGCATCCAGGAGTGGAAGGACGGAGTGATAGAAGAGCTTGACTCGGGAGTGGAACAGCTCCTGGAGCACCATGGAATCGAGTACAAGCAGGGAGAAGCCAGGTTTGTCGGCGAGAACACTCTCAGGGTGGAGGAGGAACACAACGCGGAGCAGGTCGAGTTCGAGAAATGCATAGTTGCAACGGGATCGCAGCCGATGGAGCTCCCCGGGTTCGACTTCGACAAGGACAGAGTGATATCCTCCAGGGAGCTTCTCCAGCTGGAGGAAGTGCCCGAGGAGATTATAGTCATAGGGGGCGGCTACATCGGCATGGAGGCCGTGACAAAGTTCTGCAAGTTCGGCTCGACCGTCACCGTCCTGGAAGCGACGGACAGAGTCCTCAGAGGGTTCGACAGAGAGCTCGTGGAGAGTATTCGCGAGACGTCAGCCTGCTACGGGGACGAGATTTACACCTCGATTGAGGCGAAGAAAGCGGTCGAGAAGGACGGAAAGGTAGTGGTGGAGGCTAATCACGAGGGAGAGGACAGGAAGTACGAGGGCGACTACGTGCTTGTGGCTGCTGGCAGAACGTGCGAGCCGATCCTGGAAGGACTCAGCCTGGAGAATGCCGGCGTGGAGGTCGAAGAAGGATTCGTGGAGACCGACGAACAGATGAGAACCTCGAACGAGGACGTATTCGCGGTTGGCGACTGCGCAGGTCAGCCCATGCTCGCCCACAAAGCTTACAGAGAGGGAAAGGTCGCCGCGGAGGCTGCTGCAGGAAATGCTGCGGCTTTCGACAGCCAGTACATACCCAAGGTAGCCTACACGGATCCGGAGATAGCTTCCGTCGGCATGACGCCGGAGGAAGTCGAGGAGGAGTTTGGTGAATCCCGGACCGGACGGTTCCCGTTCTCCTCCTCAGGTAGAGCCCTCACGGCCAACAAGCCTGACGGATTCATAAGAGTGGTCGCGCGGGAGAGCGGGAAGCTGGAAGGAGTTCAGATAGTCGGCCCGAGGGCATCGGACATCGCCGGAGAAGCTACGCTGGCGCTGGAGATGCAGGCTTATCTGGAGGACGTCGCCGGAACGATACACGCTCACCCGACTTTCCCGGAAGTGTTCTCCGAGGCCTGCGAGGACGCCATGGACGAATCCATCCACACCGCCTGACCAGACCACTTTAAACCGCGCTTGCCAAAGGAAAATGTGGCGTCGCACGACAGCTCGATAGATGAGGTCTACAGCGAACTGGAAACAGAGGATTCAGGTCTCAGCGAGGATGAAGCCAGAAGAAGGCTTGAATCCAATGGAAAAAATGTTATAGAGGACAAATCAAGCGTTTCACCAGCCAGAATTCTTCTGGACCAGTTCACAGACTTCCTGATATATCTTCTGATACTCGCGATGCTGATATCGCTCGGAGTGGGCCTGCTGCCAGGACACGAGCCAGAGTACGTCGATGCAGGGCTTATATTCTTTATACTGATGGCGAACGGAATCTTTGGATTCATACAGGACTACAAGGCTGAGAAGTCGATAAAGGCTCTGAAGGATCTCTCCACTCCAAAAGCAACGGTAAAGAGAGATGGAGAAAGACAGGAGGTCGACTCGAGAGACATCGTTCCCGGAGATATAGTCCTTCTGGAGCAGGGAGACGCTGTACCGGCCGATGCAAGGGTTATCGAGTCCCGGAACCTGGAGACGGACGAATCCTCTCTTACGGGGGAGTCAACCTCGGTGTCAAAGAGCCCGGAGCCGGTAGAGGAGGACACTCCCCTGGCGGAAAGGTCAAGCATGGTCTACATGAACACGACAGTGGTAAAGGGCAGAGGAAAGGCACTGGTCACCGACACGGGAATGGACACGGAGGTCGGGGAGATAGCCGAGGAGATCAACGAGGCGGACGACTCCAAGACCCCCTTCCAGAGAGAGGTCGATGAGATAGGAAAAAAGATCGGGTACGGCATATCAGCAGTAATCACTCTCGTGGCAGTCACCCAGTTACTTTTCACTTCTGCATCTCCGGTATCCATACTTCTAGTCGCTGTCACGCTAGCCGTAGCAGCAGTTCCTGAAGGACTGCCGGCGGTAGTAACCCTTACGCTCGCGCTCGGATCCAAGAAGATGCTTAAGAAGGACGCCCTCGTGAGATCTCTTCCCGTCGTCGAGTCGCTTGGAAGCGTGGACACGATAGTCACGGACAAGACAGGAACCCTCACGGAGGACTCCATGACCGTCAAAAAGGTATACTTTGAGGGGAGAGAGTACTCTGTCACCGGACAGGGCGTGAAGACTACCGGGGAGATCCTCCTCGACGGCAAAGAATCAGCGGATGAGGTCAGGCCCTTGCTGGAGTGCGGCTACCTCTGCAACAACGCCCGCAGGGACAGCGAAGGAGAATACACCGGAGATCCCACGGAGATCGCCCTGAGGGTCAGCGGAGAGAAGGGAGGAGTCGACGAAGAGCACGAGATAGAGCACGAAGTACCTTTCTCGTCGGACAGAAAGAGGATGACCGTCGTCGACGGCTCCGGAACGGCTTTCATGAAGGGAGCGCCGGAGACGGTCCTGAAGAGGTGTGATACTGTCCTTTCGGAAGGAGAAGAGGTGGAGCTTACCGAAGAGAAGAGAGAAGAGATAATAGAGAAGAACGAGGAGTTTGCGTCCGATGCGCTCAGGGTTCTCGGATTTGCAAGAAAAAAGAACGCAGGAGATCAATCCGACGAGGAGATAGAGTCCGGCATGACATTTCTCGGGCTGCAGGGCATGATCGATCCGCCAAGGACAGAGGTAAGGGAGGCGGTCGAGGACGCCAGAAACGCGGGAATCAGTGTAGTAATGGCTACCGGCGACAACGTCACGACAGCGAAGGCGGTCGGAGAGGAGGTAGGCTTCGACCCGGAGGGAGCGACTACAGGCTCCGAGGTGGAGGAGATGAGCGAGGAGGAGCTGAAGGATGCCGTTCAGGAGGTCGAGATATTCGCCAGGGTATCGCCCCAGCACAAGGTGAGAATCGCCGAGGCTCTGAAGTCCAGCGGCAACAACGTGGCGATGACCGGCGACGGAGTTAACGACGCTCCAGCACTCAAGACCTCTGACGTCGGAATAGCGATGGGACAGAGAGGAACTGACGTCGCCAAACAGTCCGCGGACATGGTGCTGCAGGACGACAACTTCGTCACCATCAGAGACGCCATAGCGGAGGGCAGAGGTATCTTCGACAACATCAGGAAGTTCGTGAACTATCTGCTGAGTGCGAACGCGGGAGAGGTCCTGGTGGTTTTCATGGGAGTGATGCTGGGAGCCATACTCTTCCCTGACGTGTTCTCCGGCAACGCCGAAGCCCTGATCCTGACCCCCGTCATGCTGCTCTGGATCAACTTCATTACGGACGGAATGCCGGCTCTGGCTCTCGGAGCGGATCCAAGGAGCGAGGGAATAATGGAAAGGCCGCCTCGTGGCAGCGACGAGCCGGTCATCAACAAAAGGATGATAGCCTCGATTGTCGGTATTGGAGCAGTCATGACGGCCACAGGGCTCCCGGTATTCTTCTACGGCCTGAAGGAGTTCGGCCTGGCGGCAGCACAGACGATGCTGTTCACACTCCTGGTTCTAGTGGAGATGGTCAGGATGCAGATAATAAGAAAGAGATACGACCAGAAGCTGCGGTCAAACAATTGGCTCGTGGGAGCTCTGGCAGGATCGGTCTTGCTGCAGATGGTGGTCCTCTACACGCCGCTCAGCGGCGTCTTCAAGGTCGCGGCCCTCAATGCCGAGATGTGGGCTGCGCTTGGAGCGGGAGCGGCCGGTTTCGTGGCATTTTCGGCCGCGATGAGCAGAGGACTGGACTGGATGTTCTCGAGGTAACCTTTAATACGAGGACCTGCAATCTCCATTCAATGTCAATAGTTGACAGCGTGAAACAGAAGCTGGGTCTGGCAGGCGAGGAGGAAGACGAAGAGAGTCACGATCCGGAAAACTGCGAGGACACCACGTGCCAGTTCTGCTGATAGAATGAACGTTCCCAGAAGGATACTATTAATGGCCGGAGCGGCCCTGGTTGCGACGGAGGCAGCCGTGGCTCTCTATCCAAACACGGACTTCGTTCCGTACGTATTACCCGCGATGCAGGCAGGAGTTGTTTCGATCGCCGTTCTGGCCGGGGTATCCTTCGTGAAGGAGTCGGATCTCGGCGATAAAGAGAAGAACATTCTCATGAATGGCTTCATCGTCGCCGTGATGGCTCCCACCCTTCTCGCGGCAGGAGCGTTTCTCCATTCGACACAGACGTCCTGGACCGACGGAGAGGTGCACTACCACGCCGACTACGAGGTCCTCGTCGAGAGAGACGGGCAGCTGGAGAGAACTGACCTTGTTAACCCCTCGGAGTTCTGCAAGGATACATCTCACGAGTCGACCTACATGTGCAGCATAAACGACAGGACGGGATCAGTAAAATACCACGAGCATAACGACCAGCGAATACATCTAGAAGGCACCTTCAAGCACCGCGAAGACGCTTCTCTGTCATCCTTTTTCGAGACGTTCGGCGGCAGGCTGAGCAACGAAAGGCTGGTGTATCCGACCACGGACGGAACGATAGATGTCACTGAAAACGGCAAGAATATCAAGATTCTGGTCCAGAAAGGCGTAGGAGGCTCCAGACACTGGTGCGCTATTGGAGAAAACGTTTCAAAGGAAAATAAATGCAGGTCACACGGCAGGCTAGCGGACTCCCCCGAGGACTACGTCATTTCCCCTCACACCCAGAACCCGAGGAGCGGTCCCATACTGGACAACATATTCGTGGTCTACGACTCCCGCAGCGTTGAAACGGCTCTGAGAGACGTCAGGGATGACAATAAATACCAGGGGTTCGGCCTGAAGAAGGGAGGTGAGGGATACGGTGGTTGAAGCAACCCTGCCTACCCTTGGGGCAGTCCTGATCACGGCAGCGGTCGACTCGATCAATCCGTGCGCCATCGGAGTCATCCTTCTGCTTGTTGCGACGCTGATCAAGCAGGACAGGAAAAGGGACATCCTCAAGGTGGGAGCGATATACGTCACCACGGTCTACATTACCTATCTTGCCGCGGGAATCGGCATCGTCCACTTCCTGGTGGGTCTACCGGTGCAACTCGCGAACTACATCACGACAATCGTCGCGATGATAGTCATCGCAGGAGGGCTCCTGGAAATGAAGGACTTCTTCTGGTACGGAAAAGGAACTTCGCTGATGATACCCGAGAAGTACGCGGAAAAGATCGCCGACAGAATGGACTCGCTAACGGTAGGATCGGCCGTTCTGCTCGGAATTTTCGTGGCGGCGGTTGAGCTCCCGTGCACCGGAGGCCCATACCTCGCCATTCTGACGGTTCTGTCCCAGCAGGGCATAAACCTAACGGCATACGGTCTCATGGCGCTCTACAACCTGATCTTCGTGATGCCGCTGATAGCGATTGTTGCAGCGTCCTATCTCGGAAGCTACAAGGTCTCGGAGATGAAGAGCTGGAAACACGTAAACCGCGCGAGAATGAGGATGGCTGCAGGACTCCTGATGGTGTTCCTTGGCTGGATACTCCTCCTGCTGGCCACAGGAATAGTGAGGTTCGGCTGATGGACGCCAGGATCGTCGACTCGGACAACCGGAAGCAGGAGTTCGAGACCGAGAAGCTCTACGAGTCCGTCTACTATCCCGCCAGAGAGGCCGAGCTGTCCGAGGAAGAGGCATCGGAGCTCGCTGACAAGGTCGTCTACGAGGTAAAGTCATGGATGGGAAGCCACGAGGACAGCGTCTTCACGTCCAGAGAGATCAGGGAGAAGGTGAAGAGGATCCTCGACCGCTGCGACGACGAGGTATGCTTCCTGTACGAAAGCCACCTCGACATTAACTAGACCGGCCGTCCGAAGAACCGGTTTTCCTGTAGTGGAGAAGAGCAAGAGCAGAAAGAACCAAAGTCAGCGACGATCCCGTGACGACAGCGGTCAGGGTTCCTTCCGGATAGGAGTTCCCGAGGGAATCCAGAGCTCCGGAGGAAGTTTCGTGGTGCTGTTTGTCTTCGACGCCCTCGCCGGAGTGAGCAGCCGCAGCCGTCACCAGCGACACCAGTAACAGAAGAGCGAGCGGTCTCACAGCAGGATTATTCATTCGGAGGACACAGTAGTGGTGTTCATTCGGAGGAACTTCAATCGTTGGGTTTAATTTCCACCACTCTGAAAAACTCTTTATGAAAGTAGCATGGTTTGACGCCGAGAGCTGGGAGAAAGAGTACGTCGAGAAGAGATCGGATATGGACATCGAGTTCTTTGAGGATCCTCTCAAACCCGGAAACGCCGGAAAAGCCGAGGGATACGACGCCGCCGCGGTCTTCGTCTCTTCGGAGATCAACGAAGAGGTGCTTGAGAGGACGGATCTGGACCTGGTGTGCTGCCGATCGACAGGCTTCGACCACGTCGACCTGGAAGCGGCTGAAGAGGAAGAGGTTACCGTATGCAACGTACCCGACTACGGCGGGCCGACCGTGGCGGAGCACACCTTCGGTCTCATGCTGGCTCTCTCCCGAAAGATACACGACGCCATACTCAGGGTAGAGCAGGACGGCAGCTTCGATCACTCAGGGCTGAGAGGATTTGATCTCCACGGAAAGAAGCTCGGGGTGATAGGAACCGGCGCAATTGGCCTGAACGTGATCAAGATAGCAAAAGGTCTTGGGATGGAAGTCATTGCCAGCGATCCACAGACGAAAGAAGATAAAGCCAGCGAGCTTGGTTTCATGTACGTTTCAAAGGATCACCTCCTCCGTGAATCCGACGTCGTTACCCTACACTGCCCCCTGAACGACGCGACGAGAGGGATGCTATCGGAGGACGAGTTCGACCTGATGGATGACACTATGCTCATCAACACGGCCCGGGGAGGTCTTGTAGACACGGAAGCTCTGCTGAAAGCTCTTGAAGATGGGAGCGTCAGGTCAGCGGGCCTTGACGTCCTGGAGGAGGAGTGCACGATGGAGGAGGACCTGGAGGTCATAGACCAGGACGATGAGTGCGACATAGAGACGGTCCTGGAGGACCACATGCTTATAGAGAGGGACGACGTGCTCGTGACGCCCCACAACGCCTTCAACTCCAGGGAAGCCATGCAGAGAATAGCCGACGCCACTCTCGAGAACCTCAGAAGCCAGGAGAATACGGTCAGCTGAACAGATCTGACGGCATCTCAAGATCGGAGGCCATCCAGAGAAGCAGAAGAACAGCCATGAGAGCGGTGGTGGCCATGACCGGAACGGTCACGTAGCCGTAGAAGAACGTGTACTTCGTCGAACACGACACCGAGAGCACCGAGCAGCCCGCGGACTGGAACTGGTCCACTCGCTGCATCAGCGCGTGGTAGAAAGCTATCGGCAGACCGATCATCGCCAGGGGCGCCGCGTAGTCCCTGACGTCGTCTCTATCCAGCAGGAAAGCCACTGCAAACAGCACGACCAGCGGATAGATGATGATCCTCTGGAACCAGCAGAGCCTGCAGGGAGTCCAACCCAGGACGTTTGACATGTAGAGAGAGCCCGCGGTCGCGGTCGAGGCTATCAGAAGCGATACCTCCCTGTATCTCTCCGTCAGGAAGGGTATCAGACGGCCCTCCACCGGTTCAAGCGAGCGGCCGAGCCTCCTGGATATCATGTAGAGTATAGACGCTACTATTCCTATGTCCGCCAGAAGGGTCAGCGTCGCGAGCACCGCAACGACCGGCTCCTGTGCCGCCATCGGGTTGAAGGTTACTCCCACGTAATCTTATGCCCGGCGTCCGATTTTAAACCATACGGAACAATCATAATATATGGAGGAGTGCGAATTCTGCGGAGAGGAAGTCGGCGACGAGGAAGATCTTCACAGGCACTGGGAGGAACACGAGGAGGAGCTTAACTCCCACCAGAGAGACGAGATGAAGGCCGCAAAGAGAAAATACGAGGAAAGACAGCAGGAGAAGATGCAGGAGAGAAAAACATACGCGGTGTACGGACTCGGCGCCGTGATACTTCTCGGATTTGCCGGCTTCGCCGGGTCCCAGCTTCTGATGGGTGGATCGGCAAGCCAGACGGCCCAGAGAATAGATCTCGAGGGAGAGCCATACATCGGCAACGCGTCCTCGAACGTTACCGTGGTCGAGTTCGGGGACTACAGGTGTCCTTTCTGCGGCAGGTTCCACTCCAACGTGTACAGGAGACTCAAGCAGGAGTACATAGAGACCGGAAAAATCAAGTTCTACTTCATCAACTATGCGTTCCTGGACAGCGGCTACCCCGGTCAGACGAGCAACAGGGCTGCGGTGGCGGCTGAATGCGTCTATAACCAGGACAGGAAGCAGTTCTGGAACTTCCACGGAGCATTATACGAGAGCCAGGGCAGGGAGAGCACGGACTGGGCGACGGAGGAGTTTCTGCTGGAGACCTTCAACGACTCCACCTCCGGGCTCGACTACGGAAAGTTCAGGAGCTGCCTGCAGAACAGGAAGACCCAGAGCGAGGTAAACTCCGACCGGCGAAAGGCCGGCTCCGCGGGAGTGAGCAGCACACCATCGTTGTTCGTTAACGGCGAGCCCGTGGAGAACTGGCAGTACGAAGGTCTCTCGGCAAAGATCGAGGAAGAGATCAAGGAACAGAAGAACAGATGAAGTTCAGCGAACTGGAGGCGCACTTCGAGGCCCACAGAGAAGAGATAGAGCACCGCATGGAGCAGTTCCGGAGCCTGAGGGATGCCAGCGACGAGAGATGGTTCCAGGAACTGAGCTTTGTCTTACTGAGCTCCCAGTCCAGCGCCAGGGAAGCCTGGAAGGCGGCAGCGAAGATATCGGAGCTAGACTCTGTTAAAGGACCTGAAGACGTCTTGAACGTGGTTAAAAGGTTCGACCTTCAGTACGGGGAGAAGAAGTCGGAGCAGCTGGTCGACGTTCGCAGAGAGCTGAGCCAGCCGACACTCAACAATCCTGACGGAGGACTGGACATATCCGCGAGACTGGAACTGAATCAACCCGAGAAAGCCAGAAAGTGGATGGCGGACTCCCTGCCGGGGATAGGACTGAAGGGGGCGTCTCACTTCCTCCGCAACGTGGGACACGGAGAAGACCTCGGGATAGCTTCAAGACACACGCTGTCATCGCTCAGAAGCCTGGGGGTCATCGACCTGGACCGACCTCCGGGAAACCTCGAGGAGTATCTCGAGATGGAGGAGGAGATGCGCAAAATAGGAGAGAGGCTCGGAACATGCACGGGAGCGGTAGACCTCGCGCTCTGGTCAAAGGAGACAGGAGAGGTATTCAGGTAGCTACGTCAGACTCTTCATCCCGTAAAGCCCTGCAGTGGTTACCATAGAGGCGAGCGAAGCCCCCAGAAGCTCGAAGGCCTTCAGCGATGATGCCTCCGCTCCCGGAAGCAGCACGATGGCCGACGAAGACAGCACCAGGAGAGAGGCTTCGAAAAACCCGGCGGCCCTGAAGACGCTGTCTACCTTCATGGTTGATCCTTCACGTTCGGTGTTTTTACGGCTTTGCGAAGTCGTACTGGAAGTAGGTGAATCTCACGTAGAGGTATACCACGTACAGAAGGACGAGAAGAAAAGCGCTCGCTACGGAGATCGTGAGGTTCTCCATCGACTCGAACCTCTCGGCCAGACCCTCCAGCCCCAACCTCCTCATCGGAGCGGCGACGGCGCTCCCTATCCTCTCCTTGTTGAACATGTAAGCCAGGAGTATGCCGGCTGTCGCGGTCTCCATCGGAAGATCCCAGAGAACCAGGGGCCTCGGAACGGCGTACGTGGATATCACGGCCCCTGAACCTATGGCGAGGAGCGGATTAGTTATGTTGCTCCCGATCAGGGTTCCGAGCGAGACCCCCTCGCTACCGTGACGCAGACCTGATATCGCGGTGATCATCTCCGGGAAAGCCGAAACGATGCCTACGGTCGCGACACCTATCATGGACTCGGAAAGCCCGGTCTGGGCGACCGCGAGCTCCACAACCCTGAGAAAGACCTCGGCCGAACCGATCACGACACCCATCGCCAGTAAACCCACAGCGAAGTCAAATATCGGTCTCTGAGAGGGGTCAGCGTCGCCCTGCTCCGCCAGCTCCTCTCTCCTGGTGGTATAGAGATAGTAGGTGTACGCGAGGAAGCTTCCTACCAGCACAAGGCCGTCAAGCCTGGTAAGAGTTCCCGAGACGTTCAGCGAACCTCCTGATAGAAATCTTATTACCCCCTCCCAGTTCAGCGCTAGTATCAGAGTCATCAGAGTGGTTCCCACCATCGGCGCGTAGTCCCTGATCAGGAACTTCCGTGAAAACCGGAAGGAGTGGCGGTCCGCAAGCAAGGCCGATGAAACTATCACGAGACCAAGCACCAGTGTCTGCTGGACCACGTCGCTGCCTATGTTCGCGCCAAGTACCGCGCCAGATGTTCCAAGGTAGGCCTCCGTGGAGTTCTTCACCGTCTGGTTGGCTATCTCGCCCTGAGAGGCGATGGCATCAAGCGCAACGGAGTGTCCACTCAGGAAGACATCAACCGGATTGACAAGAAAGAGCTCAAGAGGAGCTCCAGAGCTCAAGAGTATGTTGATGGATCCTATCAAGTGTAAGGAAAGCTCGGGCAGAGAGGTACCGATCGCAACGATCGTCATTGCTATTACAACCTCGGAGACGCCGTAGTGCTTGGCCACGGCCTCCATTCTGGAAACGACAATCTCGGCTCCCGCCACTATCAGAACTACTGAGGCCGCACCTATCACCATGTTCGCTGCGAAGCCGGCGAATCCGAGTACCACATCTTGAATTCCTCACGCCAGAATTAAAACCTGATCT
>JBDGRC010000085.1:0-7487 GCA_042218495.1 Candidatus Nanohaloarchaea archaeon
AGTGAAAAAGTCTGTTTCACAAACAAAACATATGTTCGATTCAAAAAACAGGCGTTTGATTGCTGAAACAGTGTTCGATGATCCGAAGGCAGAGCACGGCATAAGGGAGCTCTCGGAAGAAACGGGATTATCGCCCTCGACGGTCTCGAGACACGTGGAGGTGCTTCGAGATGAAGGTATTGTCGAAGTGGAGGAGGGTGTAAAGATGAGGGTCTCGGGATCTGGAACTGAGGAATTCAGAGATTTAAAGAGATGTTTCAACCTCTGGAAGCTATCTGAGTCCGGTCTTGTGGAGGAGATAGAGGAAGTGTGTGTTCCGGAAGCCATAGTTCTCTTCGGCAGCTACTCCAGAGGTGAGGACGTGGCGGACAGCGACATAGATATAGCTGTCGTCAACGGCGGAGAGATCGATCAAGATCTCTCTGAATACGAAGAGGATCTTTCCAGGCGGGTAAACATACACTCTGTAAACCTGGAGAAGTCTAAACAGGGGTTTAAACAGACCCTGGCGAACGGTATAGTCCTGAAAGGTTACCTGGATATATGAAGAGCTTCGATGATATGGTAGAAGAAGAGAGGATCAGAGAAGTCTCGGAGGACAGGGCCAGAGCAGAAGACCTGTCGTTTAGGTCAAGAAGAAGGTTCAAGATTCAGAAAGACAGAGAGGTAAGTGATTTCAACTCTTTTGAGATTCTGGAGTCGGTTTATGAAGCTATCAGGGAGTCGATCGAGGCCTCGATGGCTGCGGAAGGATGGAAGTCCGAGGATCACGTCGCCGCCATAAGCTATGCCGACGAAAAGCTCGGGGTTTCGGATGCAACTCTGAACAATCTCCACAGGTTCAGGAAGCCAAGGAACAGGTCAAGGTACGAGGCCTGTGAAATAACTCAAAAAGAGGCAGAACAAATACTGGATGTGGCGGACAGTTTGATACACGATCTCCCGGAAAAGGCGGAGGGAAACCTCCGATGAAAAGGAAAGTTTTCCTGGCGGCAATTTTGGTTTTCATGGCGTCAACCGCCTCTGCGATCGACATCAACTCCACCACCTCGCTCCGGTACTTTCCGGACAGTAACATGGAGTTCAGGGTCGACACTTCCGGGAACGCGTTGTTCAAGGGAGAAGTCAACATCTCCGGCAGCAACGGGCAGATCGCGTCTTTCGAATCCAACCAGATCACCATGAACCAGCCGTTGTCGATCGAGAGCTCCGGTCCGCTTTCCGTTGAGAATGGCATCGACCTGACAGGCACTTCAACCAATACGATTGACTCGTATTCGAGCCTGTACCTGAAGACTTCTTCCGGGTCTCCGACTGATATCGTTCTGGATCCTACCGGCGTTACGGACATAGACTCGAACCTTACCGTTAGAGGAGACACAGATCTGTCGGACAATAACCTGAAGAATGTAAATACCCTGAAGTTAAAAAGAGGCATCGATTACGATCCTACTGTAGATTCTAACTTCTATATCTACGATAAAAATGCCAAGTCCAGATCTTTAGAAATAGATAACAACCAGAACGTTCAGATTCCGAACGGCAACCTTAAGATGTCAGGAGGGGACATTAACTTCAGTTCCAAGAGTACAAAGACGGGGGCAGTTCTCGGTGGCGGCTCAGAAACGTCTGTAGAATACGCTAATGGGCTAAAAGTTAGAACCATTGGGCAGACAGTTGATTTCAAAGTAGGTAGTGGGGGCAGCGTCTATATCCCGAACGGCAACCTTGACATGGGAAATAACGATATTATAGATACGAATAGCTTCTACCTTGATTCAAATAGTGTTACATCATTCTGGGATGGAACGCCAAGTTCTCCAAGCGGTCGACTGTTGAAAATCTATGATAGCGGAAACGTCGAAATCCCGAACGGCAACCTCGACATGAACGATAATCGGATTGTAGAGCCATCTAAAATAGGGGAGTCGACGAGATACTCCGCCATGGACAGCGCCTTCCACGACTCTTTCGAGGACAACAGCCTGAACAACTGGGCCCGTGTGGACACCTCTACAGGTGGCGGTGCAACAGGTATCGGAACCGGAGGTCAGGTCGGAGCGAACCCGATCGGCGACTACTTGATCAACATGGAGGGTTCGGATATAATCGAATATCAATCGAACATAAGTCTCAGCAGTCTGGATGATCCTGTTCTAACCTTCTACTGGGCTTGCAGGAGCTGCGATAACGCAGGCGGACATGTTGAGGTTTCGGCTGACGGAGGTTCTTCCTGGACGCAGATCAACACTTTGAAACCGCAGGAGAATAGCGGTAGCGGCAACTCGAACCTCCAGTACGAAGTCGTAGATCTCTCTTCATACGGCGGTCAGGGAGACATCAGGATAAGATTCGAGGGTAGTCCAGGAGGTGGAGATGACTTCGCCGTCGACAACATCAACATCAGGGGTGAGAGAGGATTCGCAGTCAAGAGCTCGAAGACACAGGTCGCTTCAAGGAGCACTCTGGTCGCTGAGTCGCCTGTCCAGTTTGACGCAGGGCTGAGAGACAAAGACAATGCAGCATGTGGAAGTAACCAGTTCATAAACGGCAACGGGAACTGTGAGACGGATAAAGATACGGACACCAACACTCAGGACGAAGACGAAAACAATGAAGACCAGTCTTTGAGTATTGGCAGTGATTCTCTTTCTATCAACGACGGCAGCGGCAACAACGTCAACTCTGTGACTGTTGATGATTCTCCTGATACGATTGCGGATGATGGAACAATTCAGGAAGGTGAGATCGGCCAGAACAGTCTGGACGACTCGGAGGTCGCGGATAACAGTTTGAATGAGGTTAGCATTGCGGGCAACAGCGTCGGAGCCTCTGAGCTGATAGATAACAGTGTTGAGGACTCCGAGCTTCAGGATAATGTTGTTGACAACTCTGAAATCCAGAACGGAGACGGATTTACGGTCGGCGGGATCACAAGCAACGGGAATCTCTTGATGAAAGGGAATGAAATCAGGAATGGTGCTATTAGTTTATGGGGCTTAGGTCCTACTAGCGGTACCTCAATCGTCGGGAATCTAAATAACTATTTCATAGGAGCAGATCACAAGTTCGATGTAACAGCTAGCCCGAGTTGCAACGTAGGCGAGATCTTCGATAACAGTTGGTCTTCAAACTGCCGATTCACCGATTCTGATCTACCAGCATCCATTAATATCGATTTCGAACCTGGAGGTTCAGACCCTACAAATCCTTCAAATGACTTCGAAAGACTGGTACTGTATTTCCCCTACGGGCGATATGTTTCGGACGTCACTCTAAAACGCGAGTACAGCGGTGGAGACAGTAATTGTGGAGATGGGGACGAAACAATTGAAACTATATTCTCCTCTACAAGCTTCTCAAGCAGTAAGAAGATCATAAACGTTCCAGGGGACGGGCAAACCTGTGAATACACTCTAGAACTCAGTGGGAGTTCGAACTACGCAGACGACATCCGTGTGGGTTCTATAGCGATGTACACTGAAGGAGATAGAACTCAAAGCGGAGGGTTTGTAAAGAAATCAGGTGATAAAATTTACGGTAACCTAGATATGAACGGCAATACGTTGCAGAATGTTAATCTTGAGTCTCAGTCGGTGAATGAGGGCGAGATCAACCAGAATCAGTTGGATGATTCTGAGCTGGCTGGCAACTTTATCGACGATTCTGAGGTCGCGGATAACAGTTTGACTGAGGTTAGCATTGCGGGCAACAGCGTCGGAGCCTCTGAGCTGATAGATAACAGTGTTGAGGACTCCGAGCTTCAGAATAACGTGGTGGACAACTCCGAGATCCAGAACAGTGACCGATTCACGTTTAACTCTAAGACTTTGATGGATGTAGGTTCTAATAATGACGCCATATTGGAGTTGCGTAAGACTGTCGACAGTCCGAAAGAGTATGGTTTGGTAATGGCAATGGACGGTGACGGTACAGATGATGTTCCTCTAGACATAAGGACTTCTTCAGTTGGGACTTCTGTAGGTCCGAGCGATACTCAGTTCTTTGTAGACGGCACTGGAGACCTAGCTATTAACAAAGACTATAACATTTCACAGGGTGTGCCTTATCAGCTGCAGGTAGCGGGTTCAGCTCAGATTTATAGTTTGGTTGGTCAGTCATCAGGCTCACAGTGTGGTTCGAACGAGTTCGTGAACGGCAACGGTAACTGTAAGACTGATACTGATACTGACACCGACGACCAGAACCTCCAGGACGTGCTGGTCCAGGGCAACGCGACTGGCGGCCGTGACATCGACCTGGACGGCGGCGAGCTGGTCGACAGCTCCGGCAGGATAACGCTCGGAGGTAGCACGGTGGAGGTTACGGACGGGAAGCTTGATCTGTCCGGCAACAACCTGACCGGGTTCTTCGATTCGGCTTGCGGAGAGAACGAGGCGGTTACCGACGTTTACAACAACGGCACGTTTAACTGTGGCCAGGCGGGGGGAGGTCTCCCTTCGGTGCTTGACATAAACAACTCCGCGAACCAGGACATCGACCTTTACGGCAACAACATTACCGACTCGACGGGAGGTAACATCACGTTCAACCAGAGCCTGAAGGTCTACGGCGATCTCTGGCTTGAGGGATCTGCCTCCGGCGGTGGCGGAGGCTCCCAGAACCTCTCCGAGGTGCTGGAGAACGGTAACTCGACCCTCGGCCGGGGGATAGACATGGACGGCGGTAACATCACCGATATCGGAGGTCTGCAGGACTGCGGCCAGGACGAGTTTGTCAACGGCAATGGAAGCTGCGAGGTTGATACCAACACTGATACGGACAACCAGAACCTTCAGGACGTCTTGGTGCAGGGGAACGCCACAGGAGGAAGGGACATCGACCTTGACGGAGGTAACCTCACGGATTCGACCGCTAGCAACGTCACTATAGGCAAGAGCCTGAAGGTGTACGGCAACATCTGGGCTCCGGAGGGTGCCGGGCTTGGAGGCTCCCAGAACCTCTCCGAGGTGCTTTCTAACGGCAACTCGACCGGAGGAACCGACATCGACCTTGACGGCGCGAATATCACCGATTCGACTAAGGGAAACGTCTCCGTTGACGACGACCTGTTCGTCTACGGCGACATCTACGGCACCGGTGCCGACCTGGCGGAGATCTACTCCTCCCCCCAGGAGCTGGAGAAGGGGGATGTAGTGGCTATCAACACCCGGAAGGAAGACTCGGTAGTCAGGAGCTCCGAGAGGTATCAGGAGACCGTCGCCGGGGTAGTCTCCACAAATCCTGGACAGACATTGAACTGGAACGAGGACGGATACCCGATAGCGCTGGCGGGGAAGGTCCCGGTGAAAGTGACGGAGGAGAACGGCGAGATAGAGATCGGCGACAGGCTGGTTCCTTCCTCGACGAGCGGCACCGCCATGAAGTGTGAGACCTGGGATCCGCTGGAAAGAAAGAACAAGTCGCTCCGAAGGATAGTCAGCCACAACCAGGACTGCAGGAACTCCGCGATAGGAAAGGCTCTCGAGAGCTCTACCGGAAGAGGTAAAATACTTGTCAAACTCGAATGAAGGCATGAGCACGACCGATGGAATCTCGTTGGAAAGAGAGGAAAGGTACAGAGAGAAGCTCGAGAAGCTTGAAGAGCTGATCAGGGATCTGGAGGAGTGGCACACCGGAGCGAAGGATCTCTTGAAAGACAAAGCCATGAGGAGAGCTGTCTACAAGTCGTTCCAGGAAGCTGCGGAAGTTGTCTCAGATCTATGTGCTATGTACCTGTCGGATGCTGGAAAGGTTCTTGGGGACGACTCTGACAACATCGAGAAGGCGGCCGGAGATCTGTTCGACAGCGGCCTGAGGGACGGAATGCTTGAGGTCAACGGGCTAAGGAACAGGGTGGTCCACGACTACAACGGATTCGACGACAGGACTGCGCTCGAATCAATTCCGAGTCGTCTCGGAGACATCCGCAGCTTCAGACAGGAGGTGGAAGAGTGGGTCGAGAGCAGCTAGAGAAAGACGTGAAGGACTTCAGCGAGATCGACGGCGTGAAGGCGGTCCTCCTGTTCGGCTCCCGTGTAGAGGGCAGAAGCCACTCACGCAGCGACTGGGACATCTGCCTGGTCGCGCCTGAAAAGGATCCGTGGGAGGTGGTGAAACAGACGTTCTACAGCGAAGAGACCAGGCGGGAGGAGTATGACGTCCACGCCTTCGAGGAGCTGCCGCTGAAGATCAAGATCAGGATAGTGGAAAACCATGAGGTCCTGTTCAGGGAGAAAGGATTCCGGTTAGAGGAGTACCTCCACCGCTACAGAAGGATCTGGAACGACACGTCCAAAGCCAGAGGGGTATCATGAATCCGGAGAAGCCTGGATTGATGACCCAAACACTTAGTAACACGGACCTTACAGTTCATATCAGGGAGGACCAGAGCCTGTGAAGGAAGAAAATATAGACGAAGCTGTCCGGGAGGCGCTCCGTGAGGAGTTCGGCGACGACTTCTCGGAAGAAAAGATCGAGGGCCTGAAGCAGAAGGTCAGGGACAGGCTGGAGAAGAAGGAGGCGAAGGAAGCAGCCAGGGAGGAGATGGACGGAGGGATATCCCGGCGCAGGTTCCTGAAGCTGGCCGGGCTCGGAGCCGGCGGCCTCGGACTGTCCTCGATGGGAGCGGCGAGCTTCGTGGATATTACATCCGGCGGTTCGAGCTCCATGACGCTTTCCGATGTAATGTCGAACGGGAACGACGTGGGTGGTTTGGATATTGTTGATTCTGGTACTACTGTTTATGATTCTTCTAATTCTTGGGTTCCTGCTTCTAGTGTTGAGCAGGGGGATGGTAGTGGTCTGGATGCTGATTCGGTGGATAGTCATGATATTAGTTCTGGTTCTTTGGCGAACCGGCCTTCTGCTGGTGTTTCCGGCCGGCTGTACGTTACTACAGATGGAAACGGCGTGTTTTACGATGATGGTAGTTCGTGGAGTCAGGTTTCCGGTAAGGTGAATGATCCTCCGACTGCGTCTTTCACTTACAGTCCTAGCAATCCTTCTATTAACGAATCGATCAGTTTTGATGGTTCTGGAAGTAGTGATGATGGTTACATCTACAAGTACGAGTGGGACTGGACTGATGACGGGAACTATGAAGCTACAGGTGAAACCGCAAGCCATTCCTATTCGAGCACTGGAGATTATACTGTGGTATTGAGAGTAGAGGATGCTGAAGGCGCCTCTTCAACTATCTCAAAGAGTATCACCGTAACGGCTAATGTTCTAGATAACTTCGAGGATGGGGATCTTTCTGAATATTCAGGCCAGACAGGGACATGGAGTGTTACAAACAACTCACCGGTTTATGACGGTTCTTACTCTCTCAAGGCTACAGGCAATGGCAATTTCATCTACAGAAACGACGTGACCATGTCTTCGGGAAACAAGTACGAGTTCTATCTTCATAGTGAGTCAGCCGGAGACGATTCGAAGCTTCTCATGGCGGTTCAGGACTCGAACAACTACTACAGAGTCGGGCA
>JBDGRC010000086.1:0-6999 GCA_042218495.1 Candidatus Nanohaloarchaea archaeon
CGCTCTGGGAAGAATACATCGAATCCGGTTCACGTGAAGGTCCCAGAAATACGAGGGAGCGTATACGGTTCCGTTGGGATTTCCCGTATGAAAGAGGATCAGATGGGATAAATATCGCTTACAAGCTGTCAAGGAAGAACTAGATGTACTTTTTGGCAGGGCCGGGATTTGAACGCAAATCCTAACTCGGGTAATAATGTAGAAGTTATTCTAATTCTACTTTTCGGGTATGCTATATCTGTTTTGTCATTAGGCAGCTTTATTCAGTCAGCTTTATTTTTAGGACCTTTCTTACTGAACACTGCTGCTGGTCGTCTTTCTCCATCCAACTGGATGCAGTTTTCCGAAAGCAAATTCTGGCGTTTGACTTTGGTATCTTGCATCATGCTCGGAGTTTTATCAGCTACTACATAACAGCACAACTCCTGAACGCTGTTATAGGGATTTTAACCGGAGTTCTGTTGTATTCAGTAGTTAGCCGGTCCTACAAAGGAGAAACTGGCAATTTGATAGGCTATGTATTGGGGGACTTGATTTACCTAATCGCTATTATCAGCCTATGAAAAGGTAAAAATAAACTAATTTAGTTCTTCTTCAATCTCTTCCTCCGCTTCTTCAAGTTCTTTCTCTATCCTATCTCTTTCAAAGTAAAGAAACTCAAGCAGGAAGAGTATTGCAAATATTATAGCGACAAAAACCAGTACATGAATCTTATCTATGTAAAGATGCCAGATGAGTAAAAATAGACTGGTTAAACTTCCCAGAAAGCCGATACCTGTTAGATAGGTGGTAAAACGCTTCCTACATTCTCTCATGGCAAGGTAGTTTACTACCGAAAATATTGTTATGAATGAGAGAGATGCGAAGGTTGTAATTTCTTCAAGAGTTCCCAGGAATGTGAAAAGCGATGTAAAGAAGGCTATTACGACTAAGCTCTTTGTCGGAACTCCTTTCCTGTTCCTGAAGGAGAAAAGTTCTGGCATCTCCCCGTCTTCCGCCATTTTATTGGTGAATCTCGCAGTTCCAAATAAGGTGGCGTTGATTGCTGAGGCGGTGGAGAAGATAGCGGCTATTGATACAAGGAAGGAAGCTATTTGATTCAAAATTTGACTTGCAAATATCTTGGATGCTGCAAAGGCAAGGACTGTTTCCTTATGCTGTATAATTTGCTCTGGCGTGACAAGACTTGTGGTAACTGCTGCAGTTAATACATATATAAGAGTAGAGACGCCTATGGAGATCAGTATTCCTTTCTTCAGTGTTTCTAATCCTCCTTCCATCTCAGAGTATTCATATGTCAATAGTTGGAATCCTTCAAATGAGACAAATATTGCACCTACCGCTGTAATAGGGGAAATCAGTCCGTGATTGAATATTCCTCCGCTAAAGAAGCTTAATTCTGGCCTTGTGAGTATTCCCCATATACCAGCCGCCCCGAAAGTCAGCAGAATCAGTACTTTGGCATATACCATCAAATCCTCGGAACCACCTGATTTTCTTGCCCCGAGGAAGTTGATACCGACAAATAGAAGTATAACTCCTACCGATATCAGACCACGGATAACGGAGCTCTCACCTAACCCGAGGATTTCGGATGCGAAGGAACCAAATGCGTGGGCATACATCGCCATTGTTCCTACATAACCTAGAACAAGTATCCAGCCCACCATACCGGCAATATTTTGATTAGAGACAAAATGCTCCAGAAATGTGAAAGAACCTCCTTCTTCATGGAACTTTGCAGTCAGCCTGTAGTAGGAATACCCTGAGATCAGGGCTATAACTCCAGCAAGGAAGTAGGTTAGAAATGCGGCGTTACCGGAGAGGCTGGCTGCTACACCGAGAACAGCGAATATTCCGCCTCCGATGATGCCGCCAATACCCATGGCGATCACTTCTTTTAGACCTAACTCTCCCATAGATAGAATATACAACTAATTGAATAAAATAGTAGCTAAAGTAGTGCCTTTCCTAAATCTCTCCAGTTCCGTTTACTGGTAGTTCTCTTGTAGTAGTGTGAGAGATGCAACAGCTACGAATGTCTCAGGTAAATAGGTCAGCGGTCCGATATTCACCGCTTCTATTCCAGTTAGCGAATGAGTGGCAGGGCCGGGATTTGAACCCGGGTCCGTACAGCCCCACTGTACGATTATAGTCCGCTAAACCACCCCGCCTGTCTCTGGTTTCGGGCGTGGGGCTTTTCAACTCTTCATTCGATGGGCTGGAAACTTCCCTTCAGAACCGATCTCTCTATAACGTGGCCCTTGATCGCTTCGTCCAGTTCTTCCCTGGTGGCTCCCTCCTCGAGTCCGAGTTCCGTATCGAGGGCGTACAGCCTGAAGCAGTAGGTGTGTTCGCCGTCAGGAGGGTTCGGTCCTCCGTAGCCGGTGTCCCTGAAGTCCGTCGTTCCCTCGACACCGGATGATTCCCCCTCTCCGATATTCCTGGTATCTGCAGGGATGTTCCACACCAGCCAGTGCTGCCAGATCTTCCCTGCAGGCTCTCTCGCGTCAGGATCGTCCATGATCAAGGCTAGAGACTCCGCGTCCTCTGGAACCTCTGATATCTCTAGCTCAGGGTTTACGTTCTCTCTGATGTAGCTGATTTTATCTGGCATCTCACCTTCGTCCTCGAACTCCGGGGTCGTCAAATCCATAGTTCGCATCCTCTGTCCTTGAAATAAAACGGTTGGTTTAGTCCAGAAGTTCGGTCTTCCGTACTTCGAGCTGCTTGAACGGATAGATTTCCTCTGCCGCGTCCCTGAGTTCCTGCTGGAGTCTGTCTTCGAAGATCATCTCCATCAGGTCGCTGTAGGTCGCTGCGCTGGCTTCCTCCTCGATGAGTTCCTCGAGCCTGTTCCTCACGTCACTCAGCGTATTGGAGGACGTGTTTCTTACGGTTGCACCAACCAGCTTGATCCTTACCTTCCTGTCGTCGGCGGTTTCCGTGTTGTGGACCAGGTCGAACCTGTCGCTCTCGGACCGGATCATGCGTGAAACGAACTCCTTCGAGCACTCCATTCCGTCGATCTCGGAGAAGGCCTTGTTGCCCTCGACATCGGTAACCTTCATCGAGACATCCACGTAGTACTTGTCGGTGCTATCCACGAGGTCCTCGAGCCCCTCTCTTATCCGTCTTCCGACGACCTGCGAGTCCTTCTCGGCAGGTGTCTCCGTTACAGTGTCTATGTCAAGCACGTCTGGCGCCTGTATCTCGTACCAGTTTTTCTGAATTACTGCTTTTGGCATGGTCACACATTCAGGTCGAATCTTTATAAGCCGGGTGCGGTAGCTGGCAGGAGAATATTTCCTGCCGGGTAATACTCTTTGCGGTCTCGCCGAAGTTTTCGAGGTTATTTACTGTGGCATCAACGGTTTTCTGGTCGGATTCAAACTCTTCGTAGTTCATTCCGTTGACCTATTTTTCTATTCGTTTAATTGATTCGAGAATGTCTTCTAAGTATGCTTCACGCTTCCTTCCCATACTTTACCTCTTCTATTACCTGGTCTCTGATAGAAGGCTTGAGAGCTTCGTGTGGCCAGATCGACCTCCACCTCCAGCTCTTCCTCAAGGAAACGCCCAAGGTCGATGAAGTTTCTGTAGGACTTCTCCCCATCTCTAAAATCACGAGTACGTCCACATCACTGCCTTCTTTGCTCTCGTCTCTGCTGACGGGTTCGAAGACACCTATCCTGTCCGCTCCGAACGATTCAATGCGCTCCCTGTTCTGTTCTAGGAATTTCAGGACTTCGTTGGATGAAAGCATGCTGACTTTTTGTTTGGCGAAATCTAAAAACTCGGTGGATTGGAGTCCAGGTCTGCGATATCGCCAGTGAGTCGATGGGTCGAAGCGCTCTGTGACAGGTAGTGGGCCTGAAAGGCCTTTCTGTGCATTAACAGAGTTATTTTTGTCCGTTCTGCGGTCTTCACACTTTTGATTTCTCCAAGAAGCCTTTACTACAAGACAGTCTCGTATAAAATGTCAAACTTTTTCTGGCGTCTCTCTGCAGCATTTTTAGGCGTCAAAAGCTCGTTGTATCGACTTCCAAGCTCCTCCAGGAACCTTTCGGCTATTTCGCTGGCATCGCATTCATGTTCTTCGTGCAGGTGTTCGGAAGTGTTAACTGCCGCTTCCATTCCATATTCTCCTTCTTTCACCCTCTCTTGATACTTGAGGGCAAATTCTTTGGGTTCTGGCGCTCCTGCAGCTTCAGCGCATTTTCTGAGGTCAAAGTAATCCAGTTCGCTTTCATCTCCCGTTCCCACATAGGGTGCCGTACATAACCACTCCTGAACAACCTCTGTCATGGGATGCAATTAACAGACTGTTGATTTAATCCTTTCGTCCAGGCTGTCTATAAACTCCTGCTTGTTTTCCTGTGGTATCTTGGCGCCTGCTGCCACGTTGTGGCCTCCTCCCTCTCCGTCCACTTCTTCACAGATCTCTGATACGACTTCTCCCAGGTTCAGGCCGTTCTCGACGACTTCTTTTTCGGCTCTAGATGAAACCTTCAGCTTGTCTTTCTCGGCCTCCGCTACGCCCACGATCACAGGCGCGGAGAATAGCCCGTTGCTCATGGAGATTGTCGCCACCGTGCCTATGAACTCCTCGTCTATAGAGCTGTTTCCGTCGATAACTCCCACCGTCTTCTCGTAGACCACTTCTTCGTTGTCCCTGTTTTCCTCGACGTATCCGAGCGAGCTCGAGATCTTTCTTCCGTAGCGGCTCGACATGCGGTCTATGAGCTCCTCGTCGTCCTCGAGCAGTATCTTCACGCCTTTTTTTGGTTCGCCGAGCCTGCCGCAGGCGTTTATCACCGTGGAGAACTCGTCGATCTCGTAACCGTTCGGGAGCATGTAGACGTCGTTGAGCAGCTCCTGTACCGGAAGTCCCTGCTGAATCATCCTCTGGACGAGCTGTCGCTCTTCTTCCTCGGAAAGGTCCGACAGAGTCCTGAAGTCTCCGTCCTCCCTGAGATCTATACCAGCGCTCTTCACCAGCTGTATGGCCCCGGACTCCTCGTTCGATACCCCTTCCAGGTGCGGATCGGTTGTGTACATCAGCGATTTCTGGAGGGGCTTGGTCGTCCTCCCGTAGAGATCCAGCGCCTGACGCTTCTCTATCAGACCCGCGTCGAGTGCCTCGTCGACCAGTTCCTGGTTCAGTCCCAGGAACTCGCCGTCCTGCTTCTGTACGTCTCCGGTCGCTCCTATCAGGGCGTACTTCACCAGATCCCGGTTGTTCGCGTCGACAGCCATTGCCAGCAGGTAGGTCATTCCTGCCGCTGATATTGCCTCTCCGCCGTCGTATCCTAGGAAATGCGGGTTCAGGTGCTGGAAGCTACCCTCTATCTGGGGCTCGTGGTGGTCGGACACGACCACCTGCTTCTCTCCCGCTACGTGCTCTTCGATAAGCTCCGACTGGCCCGAACCTATGTCGACGAAAAATATAAGTCCTTCGTCCTCTCCGGCCAGTCTTTCCACGTCCTCCTCGTACAGCTGCTTCAGGATCTCGTACTCGAACTCCTTTCCCAGTCTCTCCAGCATCTCGTGGGCTATAGTGGTGGCGCATATTCCGTCAGCGTCGTACTGTCCCACTAGCCTTATCTTGCCTTCGAAATCCCTCAGCTCTTCGGCTGCTTCGGTGGCTTCCTCGAGAACGTCTTCTACCATTCAACCCACTGGATGTTAATGAGGGGAAGGGGCTTAAGAGTATTCTATATCATTCGTCCCGCTCGTACTCCCAGTTCTCGGGGATGTTCCCTTCCTCTCGGTGGTAGTCCGCGATACGCCTGATCTTTGACTCCACGAGTTCCAGTCTTCTCTCCGCTTTCTGATCGGCAGGATTGTCATCCATGTGGTCCTGTATCCTCTCGGCCTTGTCAAGCAGGTTCTGTAGGTCTTCCGGTATTTCAGGACTCATTCCTTCCTCTTCCAGGATCTCCGTAAGCTTCATGCCTGTCAGCGTCTTTACGTCAGGAACCCCGTACTGGTCCCTCAGCTTTGCTCCTATCTGGGCGGGCTGCAGTCCGTCCTCCCTCAGATCGAGAACAAGGTTAACCACTTCCTCCTCCGTGTACTCCGTCCAGTCCGGCACCTTCTTTTCGGCCGGGGAGGAGCTTCCGGAGCTTCCGCGCCCGTCAGAGTGCATCCTCGCCATCATTTCGCACCCTGGAATCTATCTGTCGTGTTTTTGGAAGTGTAAAACTTGTATCCGCTTCTGTATGCTCTCATTTTTTCACCTGCTGATCCGGTCGAGCTCGCACTCCTCCGGTCTACCAATCAGTGTTTCGAAGCCTTTATAACTCGAGCTACTTGTACCTGCCTCTTTCCTCGACCTCCTTGAGACGCGATTCAACTTCCTCGTGTCCGGGAAAGCTCCGGTATCCTCTCATGAAGCTCTCCCATGCCTGCGGTGCCTTCTCCGGGTGCTGTGATCCCAGTATTTGCCTGAAGAGGTGGAGGTCCATGGCTCTGTCCTCTGATCGTTCCGAGGCCTTCGCGAGACCGAAGTCGATAAGGTAGGCCTGATCGGAGCAGATTACATTTCTTGTGGTCAGGTCTCCATGAACTATTCCTCCTTCATGAAGTCTTGCTACGTTCTCTCCCATGGAAACAATGAAATCTTCTTTCATGTTTTCCCTGAGCTCCGGGCCTTCTATTTTCTCCATCTTTAGTTCTCTGTCGTCTTCCTGGAGTATATCGGGCACGGCCACGCCTTCCCTCGAGGCCCGTCGAATTAGTCTGGCCTCCAGGCGGGTCCGCTCGGTGTTGATCCTCGCGTCCAGTTCCGGATGTCTGTACTCCTTCTGAACCCTTTTCTTGTTGACGGTTTCTCCATCAATCTCGACCCTGGCTTCCGCTCCCTTCATGATTCTCTCCAGGACCTCAACTGTTTTAGCTGTCGAACTCCCTCGTGCGCTTCCTGATCTCTAAAAGGTTCTTTCTCCTCAGTTCCTCGGGGTAGTTTTCGTCCTCCATTGATCTCCTGATATGGTG
>JBDGRC010000087.1:0-3441 GCA_042218495.1 Candidatus Nanohaloarchaea archaeon
GATCGTCCTCTAGAACTTCTCTGCATTTATCAAGTAGCTTCTGCCTGTCCTCCTCGAGCTCATCGAGGTCACTCGAGACCCCGAAGCCCTCCGGCTCGTAAGTCGTGTTGTAGTTTATCGGCGGAATCACGGCCGGCACCTGGAGGATCCTCGACTCTACATCGTCCAGCTCCTCCCATACGAACGTCCCGTCTATATCCGAGCGTTTCTGGAGTTCCCCATCGACAACGAAGTCCTTGTGGCCGTGCTCCTTCTGGCGCAGCCCTGTGAATATCGATGTCCAGAGCGGCGCCGACTTTGGCGTTTCCTCGACAGTTACCGTCTTGTAGTCGCATTTATCCATCAGCCTGTCGAAGTTCGGCAGATCGTCTCTGTGTGGTTTTATCATGTCCCATGTCGCGGCGTCGATTCCGATAACTTTCATACTACTTCAGGGGGCTCCTTTCTTTTTATTCCGTCGACATCGTCGAAGTCGGATTCATACGATACCAGCAGATCAGCATCCAGCTCCCTGAACGCAGTCACCACCAGCCCATCATCGAAATCAAGATCAGAGATCTTACAAGCCTCAGATCTCTGAGATAGATCAAGGCGTACAAGTTCCAGACCCCTGTAATCTCTTAAACTTCTGTAAAAACTAGATATCTTCTCCCTAGAAGACCCATAAGTCTCCATCCTGATCGCCACGGCATCAACATGATGAAAAGTCACTCTGGCCCGATGCTTACCTTTTGACACCTGCCTAAGATATTCAGCCGCCTCATCAGAGTTCTTTTGAGACAACTGGGCTTCCAGAAATACATTTGCGTCAATCAGATGCATTCAGCGCCCTCTGTTCATAGGCTTCTTCCTGAAGTTCTACCGAATTCTTGTCTTCAATATCAGACATTTCGCCCTCTATTACAGAAACAGGGTCTTCAAATTCCCTTTCATCCTCCGAATTCCGATCAAGCCATTCTGATATCGCCTCTTCAAGCGCTTTACTTATAGAACCTCTCTTATGCCCGAACTTTTCCATAGCAGCTCTCCTGAAAGGCTGCTCCCTCTCGTCCGGGACACTGCCTTTTATCGTTCCCATACTACACCTATGTACGTAATAACTTTTGTACCTACCGGTCAAGATACCCAAGCTTCTCCAGCTTCTCGGCGATCTCTTTCGCTTCCTCTTCGGTCAGCTCCTCTTCATCGTTCTCCGATTCCGACATTTCACGGAGCTTGTCCTGAACGAAACGTGAGAGATTTATGTGGTTCTCGTCCACGAAGTCCGCGAGGTCATCCGGCAGCGAGATGGTCTTCCTTCTCACACTCCCTCTTTGGCAGAAGAGAATTTAACACCAACCGGGTTTCTGACTCCTCTGCCAGGTGAATCGAAACGATTATTACAGCAAGCTCTCAATCGGGAGCATGGAAGTCGCAGTCACTGGCGGAGCAGGTTTCCTCGGATCCCATCTAGCAGAAAAACTACTGGAAAGGGGCAACAGGGTCAGGGTGCTGGACAACCTCTCGTCCGGTAAGAAAGAAAATATTCCTGAGGAAGCGGATTTCAGAAACGTGGATATCGTCAGGGACGATCTGGAAGACCACCTCGAGAGCGTAAAAGCTATCTTTCACTTTGCAGCGAACCCCAGTGTTCAGACTTTCCCAAAAGACAGGAACGCGGACTTTGAACAGAACCTGCAGGGGACCAAGAAGGTGCTTGATGCCGCCGCAGACTCTGGCGTGGAGGAGATTGTGTTTGCGTCCTCCTCTGTAGTGTATGGGGAGAATGCTCAGGTTCCAACCCCCGAAGAAGCCAAATTCGATCCTATATCGATGTACGCGGCCACGAAGTGCGGCTGCGAACACTTAGCCAGAGTGTACTCCGATCGATTCGATATCGACCTGACGATTCTACGGTATGCTAACATAATAGGCCCCAGAAACCACAAGGGCGTCGTCTATGACTTCGTAAAAAAGCTAGAGGAGGATGACAGGAAACTGGAGATACTTGGAAACGGGAGACAGCGAAAGTCCTACCTTTACGTGGACGAAGCAGTGAGAGCCACGATCTCAGCGTGGAAATCCGGCGAAAAAGTGCTTAACATTGGATCCGAGGACGCGATTTCAGTTACAGAGATAGCAGATATAGTCTCGGACGTCATGGGCCTCGATCCTGAATACTCCTACACCGGCGGAGAGAAGGGATGGGCGGGAGACGTGCCGGAGATGAGGCTGGATATAACCAGGATAGAGAAGCTATCCGGCGAGATCGGTAGGAACTCCAGGGAATCTGTCAGGAGGACAGCCCGGACACTCTCTGAACGGTAGATCAGTCCAGATACCCGAGACTCTTCAGCCTCTTCTTGACCTTCTCCTCGTCCTCCTCGCTGAAATCCCCGGACTCATCCATCTTTCTCCTGGCTTTCTCAGCCACCTGTTCCAGAACGTAGTTGATGTATTCTTCGGTCGTTTCAAAACCCTTGTCTTCAGCCCTCTTGGCCAGAAGCCCGAAGGTCTCCTCGTCTACTTGCACGCTACTGTCGGTCATTGTATCTCACGCATCTTAATGACAGCCTCTGTTTAAACAGGTTACACCTCTATCTGCTCGACCTCTTCTCCACCGGAGTCAACAGTCATCTCAAACCTCTCAGGTTCGAACTCAGTCTTCCCGAAAAGCTCCAGGACCGCCGGAGTCAGATCGCTCTGTTCGACCAGTCCGAGGTCTGCGTCAGACGCCCATATGCCGTTCATCGGATCATGATCCATCTCGACACCAGGAGACAGGTTTGGATTGAGCGACTCCTCAGCCGGCATCATGCCGTGATCGCTCACTACAACAACGTTCTCCGGGTTCAGCTTCTCGACAAGATCGGCAGTCCTCCTGTCAATCCATCTGTAAGCCTCCTCTATCTCATCCCAATCATCTTCAGGATCGAGAGCGTGAAGAAGATCGTCTATTATCGGAAAAACAGCGAAAACCAGTTCAAAACTTTCTTCTTCACCGAGCTCCTCCACGACCTCAAAAGCTTCTTCGTTGTATTCGTATACCTTCTCCCTGTACTCGCCCAGATTTGGCTGAGACTCCTCCTCCAGCGGGGTCTTTTTATCCCCCAGATAGTAGTAGCCGCCGTACCGCTTCCTGTACTCGCTGTACTCTTCAGGATAAGCTGCGGGCTTCGATCCATCCAGGGGAGCCGGGATACCCGAAAGAAGCACTCCGTTATGCTCCCACGCAGGATACGTCAGCGGGACGCCCAGAGTGAGGGTTCTACCGTCAATATAGTCCCAGAGGCGCCTGTACTCGACATCAGTCGATCTGGGAGTTCTGTCCTTCAGGTTGAACAGCTTGTTGGGCCCGTAGTAGGCGTAAGTCCTTAGCTTCCCTTGCGGAATCTTCTTCGTAATCTTCTTCGTAAGACCCAGCAGCTTCCTGGAATCAACCACGTTGTTGATGCTGAGAAA
>JBDGRC010000088.1:0-8246 GCA_042218495.1 Candidatus Nanohaloarchaea archaeon
TTTACTCCTCGACGCTCGGCATCTCCTGCTTCATGCCCTTGCGCTCGCGGATGTCCATGATCTTCTCCTCCTGGAGTGCCATGGACATTGGTTCGTAGATCAGGTCTACGAGCGAGTAGAATCCCTTCCCGTTCGTGGCTGACTTCAGCGCGGCCTCGAATCCGAAGAGCTCCTCGACAGGGAGCTTGCACCGGATGATGGCCGAGTCTCCTTCCTCGTCCATGTCGATGATGTCTCCTCGCCGGTTGTTGACCTCTGTCATCGCGTCTCCCATCGTATCGGAAGGGGTATCGATCCTGAGGATCTGCTTTGGCTCGATTAGCTGTGGCTGCGCGTTGAGGAATCCTCTCTTCATCGCGTCCTTCGTCGCCGGGATCATCTGGGCCGGTCCTCTGTGGATCGCGTCCTCGTGGAGCGACGCATCGTGTAGCTTTACCTTGAGACCGATCACCGGCTCGTTCGCGAGCGGTCCCTCGTCCGTGAACTCGTGGAACGCGTCGACAAGGTACTCCTTGATCTCACGGAGGTTCTTGATGCCTCTGGAGGCGTTGACGAAGACGTTCTCCTCGTAGACGTCCATGATGTTGTCCGCCTCGTCCTGGTCCATTCCCGCGTCGACGAGCGCGTCTCTCACCTCTGTCTCGTCGTCCACCTGTCTCTGCATTTCCTCGTACTCTTCCTTCAGGAACTTCCGGAGCTCGTCGTCGATCGGCTCCACCGATATCTCCAGCTTGTTGTGCCTGTTGGGCGACTTCCCTACGTTGATCTCCGAGGCCTCGCTTATGCCTTCCCGGAACACGACGATCGGCTCGGAGACGTTGATGTCGATCCCCTGCTCCTCGAGATGTCTCTCGACCTTTGCCTCGATATGCAGCTCTCCGAGGCCGGAGACCTTGGTCTCTCCAGTCTCCTCGTCGATGTCCACCTGGATTGTGTTATCCTCCTTGGAACGCTTTCTCAGCGTCTCGATCAGCTTTGGAAGATCGGAGGTCCTCTTCGGCTCGATGGACTTTGTGACGACAGGCTCGAAGACGTGCTCGATCTGCTCGAAAGGCGTCACCTCGTCCTCTCCGTCGAGCACGAAAGTCTCCCCCGTAGAGAAGTCGGGTCCCGTGATGGCGGTGATGTTCCCGGCGGGAACCGAGTCGATCTTCAGCTTTCGCGGCCCGGAGTAAATTCCGACCTGCTGTGCTCTTTCAGTCTTCTGTGATCCGATTCCATAGAGCTCGTCTCCCTCGTTGACAGTTCCGGAGAAGAGCCTTGCGGTGGCTACAGTTCCCGCGTGTTCGTCGTCTTCGACGTTTGTCACGACGCCGATCAGCGGTCCGTCCTCGTCCTGGACTGCCATGGATTCTCCGGCCTCGCTCTCAGGATCTCCCGGCCACACGGCGGGAACCCTGTACTCTGCCGCGGTCCTGGGGTCGTTGAGGTGTTCGACCACCATATCAAGCACGACCTCCTCGATCGGCGCCTTCTCTCTCAGACCCTCATGGTCGTCATCATCAACGTGGTCGATGATGTCCTGGAAGGAGATTCCAGTATCTTGCATGTAAGGAACGGAGATCGCCCAGTTCATCAGCGCGGAGCCGAACGCCACCGTTCCGTCGTTGACCGCCATCTTCCATTCTTCCGCGGTCTCCTCGTCAGCGTACTTCCGCAGCGCTGTGTTTACCTCTCTTATGATTTTCGTGAACCTCTCCTGCATCTCTTCAGGCGTCAGCTGCATCTCCTCGATCAGCCGGTCGACCTTGTTGATGAACAGAACCGGTTTTACGCCCTCGTTCAACGCCTGCTTCATGACCGTCTCCGTCTGCGGCATGACTCCGTCGACAGCGTCGACTAGGACCACGACTCCGTCCACAGCTCGCATGGCTCTGGTCACGTCACCACCAAAGTCAACGTGCCCCGGAGTGTCGATCAGGTTGATCAGGAAGTCGTCTCCATCGTATTCGTGGACCATGGAGATGTTAGCGGAGTAAATAGTGATTCCGCGCTCCGCTTCCTGATCGTCGAAGTCCATGAAGCGCTGGTCTCCTGCCAGCTTGTCCGATATCATGCCCGCGCGTGCCAGAAGGTTGTCTGTCAGCGTTGTCTTGCCGTGGTCGATATGAGCGGCTATGGCGATGTTTCGGATGTGTTCGGGGTCGTTAATCACGCCTTTGATGGCTTCAAGCTCTTTGTCAGACATTTCAGTTTACCTCTAGATTATATTCAACTTCGGTTTTTGAAGCTTTAAAAAGGAGATTTGGCTCCTGTCGGAAATCAGATCATTCCGTCGAGTCCCGGGACCTGGGACGCTATTACGAAGAAGATTGCGATCAAGACTGCCACGGCAGCTGCCAGCAACAGTATTTTTGAGGCGCTCACGCCAGCTGACGCTGCTCCGCTTGCACCTGCCCTTGCGGCCCTGCTTGCTATGTTGCCCAGGCTCTGTCCGGCGGAAGCTGTCTCCGTCTCAACCTTCTCAAGATTTCTTTCTATCTGTACTATCTCGTCCTCGTCGGTTTCGATACTTTTCTCTATCTTCTGGGTTTCGTCTCTCAGTTTCTGGGCTCTATCCTGGTCGAACTGCGACTCATACTGTGTTATCCGGGCCAGTATACTTATGCCTTTCTCGCCGTACTTCTGTAAGATCTCCTCATGTTGCTCCAGTTCGGCCTGAAACTTCTTTTCATCCTCTTCAAGCTCCGAAAACACCTCATTCAGCTCACTTAGGTTCTGCTGCTCCTCCTTTTCCTCCTTCTGCTCTTCCTCCATCTCGACCTCTTCTTCCTCCAGGGCCTTCTTGTCTCTCTGCCTCCTGGCCAGCTGAATGACTTCCTGGGATAACTGTTCCAGACTTTCTATCTCTTCTTCAAGCTTTGAGAGCAGCTGCTCTGTCTCCTCGCTCTCCTGGAGAGCTGACTGAATAAGGTTGAGAACGTTCTCGTAGTGCTCTACTGCCCTGTGGCTGTTCTGAACCGCTTCAATGAACTCTCTGATCGCGTCCTGCAGCAGTTCCGGGTTGACCTCCTGTCCGTCGGTCTCTATCTGCTCGAGGTAGGTCTCCAGCTTAGTAACCGCGTCCTGGAGCTCGTTCCTGATCTGCTTGTCCTCCTTTTCCAGATCATTCATCTCCTGGAATAGTTCTCTGATGCCTTCGATCAGCTCCTCTTCCGCGGCGTTAACCTTTTCCTCGGCGTCCTCTACCTCTTTGTTTGTCTGCTGCTCGGTCTCCGCCACCTCTTCGGCATCCGCGCCGTTTTCAACCGCCTGCTCCTCTCTCTGCTCCTCCTGGGCAGCTTCTTCTGCTTCTTCCTCTGCTCCTTCCAGTAAGTTCTCCACGTCCTGGAACTTGTTCCAGATCTCTTCTTCCTCCTGGCTTTCCCTGTCTTCGGGCATGTAAGTCACCTGTGCTCCAGCGTTTTATCTCTAGCCCAGGAAGTAGGCCGCGGCCGCGACGACGGCCGCCAGGGCTGCGGCCTCGGAGGGCTCGACGTACTTGGAGGCGAAGAAAGCCGATGCCAGGATCAGGGCCGCGGTGACCGCCTCGCTGTTTTGCTGGTTTTCGACATGCACGTTTACGTGTTTGCTATCGCTAGAGATCGCCTCGTTGATCTTCGAGGGCAGCTTGGTGAACAGCTCCTTGTTCCTGAGCGCGTCCGCCATCATGTCCTTTGTGCTCTGTTTAGGCTCTAGCTGCTCCTTGATCAGTTTCTCGATGAACTCCCTGTTTTCCTCGGTGAAGTTGTAGTCCGGGTAGATGTCGAGGCCTATACCTTCCATAGTTGCCATTCCCTTTCCCATCACTATGAGATCGTTCGGCATGTAGATTCCGTGCCTGGATGCTTCCAGCGTCAGGTCCGCGAACGAGTGCGTGAAGCTCATCTGGCCGAGCGTCTTACCCTGCAGGTTCTTTAGAGTCTTCTCGACGCTCGTGCGGAGCTCTTCGATGTCTGCATCGTTCTCACAGTACCCGAGCGTTTTGATCGCGTCCAGAACTCCGTCAACGTCGCCTGTTATCATGCTGTAGAGCATCAGTAAGACATGGCGGCGCTTCTTGCGGGTCAACCTCCCCATTATGCCGAAGTCCAGGAAGACGAGGTTTCCCTTCTGGTCGACGAGAAAGTTCGAGGGATGCGGGTCCGCGTGGAAAAATCCGTACTTGAATATCTGTTCTAGCTGCGCTTGGACGCCTATCCTTGCTATGTCGCTGAACTCGATGTCAAGTTCTTCGAGAGCCTCCACATCGTCGCACCTGACCGCGTCGACGTACTCCATCACTGTCACCGCCTCGGAGCTGTACTTGGGGTACATTTCCGGGATTCTCACCTTTTCCCAGCTTTCCATTTCTTCTCCGAGTATGCGACCGTTCTCGATCTCGTTATTGAAGTCGATCTCCTGACGGGTCCATTCCGCGAACTGTTCGACGTCCCGCTGAAGCTGACTGTGGCCCAGGTTTTTGTGTTTATCCGCTTTCCTGGCCAGGAACATGAGTATATCGAGATCTTTCTCTATCTGTTCTTTGATTCCGGGTCTCCTGATCTTGACCGCAACTCTATCTCCGTTGTTAAGTTCTGCCTCGTGTACCTGTGCTATCGAGGCGGAAGCCACCGGCTCCTCGTCGAACTCCCTGAAGTTCTCCAGACCCACTTCCTCGTCCAGCATTTCCCTCGCCTTCTCCCCCTCGAAAGGCTCCACGTTGTTCTCGAGATCCTTCAGGGCTTCGGCGTATTTCTCTGGAATCAGATCCTTTCTCTCCGCGAGAACCTGTCCGAACTTGATGAAGACCGTTCCGAGCTCCTCGATCATTCTCCGGAACTCCTCGGGGCCGTTTAATTCCTCGCCCCTGACTCTGTGGTGGAACGGTATAAGCCGGTCGAGACCTGCCTTCCTGATCAGGGAGTTGAATCCGTAGTTAGCTACGGTCTCAACTATACCGATGAAACGTTCGAGGTCCTGGATCTCTTCTCTGATTCCGCTCACAGTGATCTATTGTTCAGGCTGGTATAAGAATAACAGGAGCAGGGACGGAGCTACCTTGCGCCCTCTGCTTCCTTCTCGCGGCGCTCCTTTTCCCTGACAGCACGGATGTCGGAGTCGCCGTTCGCTGCAGCGATGAGTTCGTCCGCGAGGACCTTGTATGCGTCGTTGTTCTCGTCAAGCCGGTCCTCGTACGCTCCCTGTACTAGAAGGCGGAGAGCCAGGTCAACCCTTCTCTGTGGAGAGACCAGGACTGCTTTTCTTGCTCGTACTCCGCCTCTCTGGTACGTGACGACTTCCTCTTTCGGAGCCGAGTTCTCGATCGCGTCGACGAGAACCTGGAACGGGTTCTCTCCGGTTTCCTCGCTCACGTGGTCGAAGGCGTCTTCAATTATGTTCCAGATCTTCTCGCTGTCGCCAGTGTTGTGTCCGCTGGTTATGTAGTGCTTGTTGCCGCGGTGTCCGGCGACATACATCCTGTTCAGGACCCTCTCAACTATCGGAACGTCGGCCTTGTAGAACTGTTTCTCCTCGTGTCTGCCCCTGCTTCTCGGCGCCAGAATGTTCTCGAGGCTGATGTATCTCACCAGTCCTTCGTCTCCGACCTCCGCCTCTGAGGCGTCGTACTTGCCGAAAGTCTTCATCTCGTCCTCTACCTCGATCGCTGCAGCATCTGTCATTGGAATTTTACCTCGTTGGCTTCTCCTGATCGCCCTCGACGAGTCCCTTGAGCGATACTCCGTTGACCTTGACTACCTGGTACCTTACGGTTGGGATGTCTCCCTTCGGACCGGACTTTGCTCCCCCGATGCCCTCGATCAGCACCTCGTCGTGCTCGTCGATGTAGTCGATTGCCCCGTCTCCCGGAACGAAAGCGGTCAGCTGCTTCCCGTTTTTGATGAGCTGTACGCGAACGCATTTTCTCAGAGCGGAGTTGGGCTGCTTTGCCTCTATCACTCGCTTTTCAAGTACAATACCTCTTCCCTGTGGAGATCCCTCCAGAGGGTCGGATTTTTCCTTCAGTTTAAGCATCCTTCTCTTGTAGTCGATGTCGCTCCAGCGCCGCGACTGCCTGTTTTTCCGCATCTTCCGTGCGCCGTACAATCCCATATCGCCGGAATCTGGATCAAGTTTTATATACCCGCCGAGGGTGTGAATCACAAAGTTTAACTCCATTTCCGATTATTGTTTCAATATGTCTTTAGTTGAAAGAGAAGAGATAGAGAGGTTTGCCGAAAAGATTTCGGAAGAGGTAGGAGAGAGCCTGGAAGAAATCATACTTTTCGGCTCATACGCGACGGACGATTACGTTCCGGGGAGTGACGTTGATCTGGCTGTAGTGGTCGAAGACAAGAGCTCAGTGGATGAGAAAAAATTGTGGAGCCTAGCTGAAGAGTTCCAGAGCCGCTATGGCGCAGTGTTTTCGCCCAAAGTATTCGAAAAAGAGGAGTTCGATTACAAAGTCAAATGCGGGTACAGTTTCTACAGCGAGATCTCCGAGGAGGGTGTGAAGCTGTGAACCAGGAGATCGAGGACAAGCTGGAGTTCGCTGAAGAGAGGCTTTCGACAGCAAGACTTCTACTGGAGAACGATAGACTGGAAGACGCTGTTTCCAGATCTTACTACGCCATGTTTCACGCGGCTAAGGCTCTGCTCCTGGAGAAAGGATCTGCCCCTAAAACACACAACGGCGTGGCCTCGGAGCTCGGACAGCTGTATAGGTTAGAGCTTGGCAAAGACATGACGCGAGAGTATTCTAGGATTCAGGAGAAAAGGGAGAAGGCGGACTATGGCGAACTGGTTGATATTTCAGTGGAAGAAGCTGAAGGAGTGCTTGAGTCTGCGGAGAAGTTTCTGAGGCGGTCGAAACAGATATTAGATTAGTGAATTGATATTAACGTTCTGCTGTTCCGACTCTTCTTTGTCATCGTGCTCTCTGAGGTACCGAGGCTAAAACTTTACGAACTCTCGTCTGCTCTCCTTATTCCTTTCTTGCTTCCACTTCAAGTTCTCCGTGTTTTATCCTCTTGTCTTGGCTGTTATGGTTCTTCTTCTCTGGTTGACTTCGTAGAGATTATTTGTCTGGGAGCTATTCTATTTCTGAAACTCTCTGTGAAAATACCAGGGGTACAAATGTTTCTGATTCCGTCTTCTGGATTTTTTCCTGGTTCATTATGAACATTTTTTCCGGCCCATATTTTTCCTGAAAGCTTCTTATTGACTTCGTGGTCTTCGGCTTTGATTTTACCTCGTATGCGTTGATTTCCTGGTTCTGTTTCACGAAGTCTACCTCGGCCCTGGACTTTGTCCTCCAGTACTTTAGCTCGCTTCTTGCCTGTGTGAAGAAGAAGTTCTCATTGAGCTCCCTCCTGTCCTTTCTCATCTCAAGTTCCTGGAACGATTTCAGCAGCGAGTTCCTGAAACCGTTGTCGTAGAAGTAAATCTTGGGCGACTTGGTTATCTCTTTCTGTTTGTTGGTGTAGAACGGTCTGACCTGTCGCAGTACAAATGTGCGTTCAAGGATACTTAGCCTTTCCTTCAGCTTCTCGTAGCTGATCTCTGCCTTGCTAGTAATCGAGCTGTAGTTGGTTTTTTCACCCATCTGAAGCGCCAGAATTCTCATAAGATCTTCGAACTCCCTGTCCTCGGTTATGCCCATCACGTCCCCGATCTCTCTTATCAGGTAGGTGTCGACGATATTGTCTAGAACTTTCTGCTTTTCTTCCTCAGTCTCTGAGAGAACGACTCGCGGATAGCCGCCATACACAGTGTATTCTTTCCGCAGTTTTTCAAGTCTCTCAAGACTGGTCTGACTCAATGATAGCTCCTCACCGCTTTCGACCCAGCTTTCAAGCTTCTTCTCCTTCTTTTCGAACAGCTGGTAGAGCTCGCCTTCTTTAGCCCTGAGGAACTCTCTGAAGCTGAAAGGCATCAATCTGAACTTCATCACTCTACCGGTCAGGTGCTTGAGACCTCTTATGGTCATATCCGCGGCCGAAGAACCGGTAATCAAGATCTTCTTCTCCGGGTATTCGTCGTACAAGTACTTCAGCTTTCTGCCACCTTCCTCGGCGTACTGGAACTCGTCTATCAGCAGGTAATCAACGTCTTCCAGGTAAAGCTCGGCAAATTCTTTTTCGTCTTCCTCGAAAGTCCGGAGAACATCTCTGTCCTCGAAACTTACAAACCTGGAGTTATCCAGCTGCTCGTGGATGTTCTGGAAAAGCGTGGTCTTTCCCGCCTGTCGCGGGCCGACAACCGCCAGAATCTCCGGAGAATCCATG
>JBDGRC010000089.1:0-5878 GCA_042218495.1 Candidatus Nanohaloarchaea archaeon
GGCTTCTTTCGGCCGACGACAGCCTCCTGGGTGCCGAACAGCTCGGGCGGAAGGTGCTTGGACAGCAGATCCTCCAGCTTCCTCTCGCCGAACTCCCCGCGCTCCTGCGGGTTCTCCAGCATGGTCTCTATGTTCCTGTGCAGGCCCTCGATCTTCTCAGCCTGATCCTGGACGTTCTCCATCTGCTTCTCGACGGAACCTATCTTTTCATCGAGCTCCAGCGTCTGCCATGACTCGGATACCGCTCCCCGTACCTTCTCCGGATCGACCTCCACCTCCGGTTCCTCCTGCTGCGTCAGTAGATAAAGTACCGCGCCGGAAAGCAGAACAGTCGCAAGCCCCAGAGCAATCTCTAACATATACATACCTATCCAGGTACTGATTAAAACTCTACCCCGGAATGGATCAACAATGCTGGAGATCAGGCGGGCGAACGATCTCGATGAGATGTCCGGGGAGCTGTCGGGACACGACACGCTCGTGGTGAACGATCCATCAGTGTCGGAGTTCCTCGACGGAAGGCTAGGTGAGGACACGGAAGTGGGGACTCCGGAAGAGCTTCTCCCGGGTTCAGGGTTCAGGCAGGAGCTGTTCCTGGAGATATCGTCCTCCATGACCTGGAGACAGGCATCCTACGTTCTGCGCAAGTCCCTGAGCTGCTGCAAATATACAGGAGGACTAGAAAGCCTGGAGAAAGCCGGCCTGTCAGGCGAGATAGCTGAAAAGGCCCGGAGAGCTTTCCGTTCGGTGGAGAACCCGTACGTTCGGGCGCAGGATACCGTTCTCGATGGCGACGTGGCTGTGCTGAACCCCTGGGCTCTCGAAAAGGTCTGGAAGCAGATCCTGCCTGAAGATCACGTCAGGTACTGCAGTCTCGGGGAGGAGAGCACCAGTCTAGACGACTTCTACTCACTGAGGACAGGCGGGGATATCGCCCGGTGCATAGCTGAAAAGGCTGAAGAGGTGGGTCCGGAACATATAGCGGTTCTGGCCCCGGAGTCATCGAGGTATCGCTCGCTGGTCATGTCCGAGCTGGAGAAGAGAGGAGTCAGCTACATCAGCAGGAAGGCGTCCTCCGAATCCGAGGACGTTAGGACGTTCATACAGCTCGCGCGTGTCTCTCTGAAGAGCGGGAGGATCAGGAAGAGGGACGTGAGGCCTGTGGCGCGACACCTCGGCGTCGATCTAGGGACGGACGGAAAGTACCTGGAGGAGTCCGGATCCGAGCTGAAGGAGCTTCTCAACGTGTTGAAACACCTTACTTTTGGTGAAGCCGTCCAGGAGATCCGCGAGGCCGGAATTGACACCGTAGAGGTATCAGGAGCGATCGAATCTCTGGGAATAGAGGATGAAAAGATAGAGTCAGGCGAGCTCGGGAGGCTCGAGTACTACCTTAAGAACCTGGATTCCGCCAGAGATGAGGAAGCGGGAGTTCTGATCGCAGATCCACCTTCTACTACAGCGGTCGACAGAAAACACGTCTTCTTCCCTGGACTTGACACAGAATGGAACAGGGAGCTAGAGGACGATCCCTGGGTCGATAAGTCCTTAGCCAGGAACAGAATACTGAAGGAGTTCCAGCTCATGCTCCAGGCCGGTCGACACCAGTACTACCTTTTTGACGAGTCCAACGGCGAGAAGCCCTGCTTCCACCTGACCGAGGCCGCGGGCAGGGAGATCACGGAGTTCTCGGAGTTCGATGCGCTCGAGGTCTCTCCTTCGGGGACGAACGCCTCCGACGGTTTCCGCAAGATGGAGACCGACGTCCCGTTGAAGCAGGTCGAAACACTCAGCCAGTCCGAGCTGAACAGTCTCGCGCTTTCCCCAAGGCTCTACTACTTTGAAAACCTCGTGAGCGACCCCGGAGAGCTCAACATGGTGATAGGCAGTCTCTTCCACGACTTCGCCGAACTGTACGTGAACGTTGACGATGTAGATGAGGATGAAGCCATCGAGCTAATGATGGAAGAGGCAGAACCATACATGGAGGAATATGGAGCGGAAGAGATCAGGAAGAAGTTCGAGGTCGGTGTAGAGAACATCATGGAGTACATCGACAGCAGAGATATACAGGATACGGAAATTGATGCCTATACTCCGAAGAGCAGAAACGTCTTCGAGCAGAAGCTGGACTACGGGATCAAGACCCGTCTTACCGAGCTCAGGTTCGAGGATCCTGAACAGGGATCCAGGGGCAAGATCGACTTCCTTAAGGACCCGAAGCACCTGGTGGACTACAAGTCCGGCAGATTCAGATCGAAGAAGAAGACTGTCAGCAAGGCCAGGGTCGATCTTTACGAAGAAGAAAGATTCCCGGACTTCCAGCCGCTGATGTACCTCGCGCAGCACCGGAAGCACGCCCCCGGGCAGAGGCTCAGCTTCACGTTCTTCTACTTCCTGGACGGCATAGGTGAACACGTGAAGGGTGAAGGAGATATCGAGGATTCGCTCGTCACCGTCGAGTACATTCCGCAGAAGTTCGGAGAGCACCTTGCCTCGGACGAGGTCTTCCAAAAGCTGACTGAAGGTGTTTCCAAGTCCAATGACCGGAGGAAGACTCTCGAAAAGCTTGGAAAAGAAACTTTCATCAGATTCGTCGAAGAGGAGAGGGTTCCAGGCTGTCAGGATAAAGACGGCGTACTCGAGACAGATTTCGTAGAGAGACTCAACGCCCTCGCCAGCCAGGAAGTGGGAGACTACAGCTACGTCGAGAAAGGCGTGAGGTCGGCAGCCAGGAAGCTCGTGGAGATCCGAAACCGTAGCTTCTTCAAGGAGGACCTGGACGAATTCGAGAGCTTCCTCCAGGAGAAGCTTGAAGAGGCGAACGAGTACAGGAGGAACGGATTTCCGCTTGGAGACAGCGCTGACAGGATAAGACAGCAGGACCTCGTGGTGAGAGAGGAGTGAGGCCAAACAGCGAGCAGAGGGAGCTGATACAGAACACGGAGGGAGTATACCTTGTGGATGCGGGTGCGGGAACGGGCAAGACCTTTGCCATGACGAGGCGCTACGTGAAGATCGTCGAAGAGGAGGGCAGGGATCCGGAGGATGTCTTCCTCGCAACATTTACGCGGAACGCGGCTGAAGAGATGAGCGAACGTATAGTCGAGCTTTCGGACATATCGCCTGGTAGAATTTTCGATGCCCCGATCTCCACGTTCCACAGCTACTGCCAGGAGATTCTTGAGAGGCGCGGGTTCGATGCACCGGACTGCCTGGGCTTCGATGGCCGTATAACGGAGGAAACGGATGTCATCGAAAGCGAAGTGAGGGAGAGACAGGAGTTCCGGGATTTCTACGGCGAATTTCGTTCCGAGAACCCAAGGTACGACGACTTCTACAGGATCTGTTCTCCGGATAACCTGCTTGAGCTGCTCAAGTCGCTTGCATCCAAAGGTATAGTTCCCCAGAAAGATGGCTGGTACGGGAAGTCGGAGAGCTACCTTGAAGGCGACTATGACAGCTTTAAAGAACTCTTCAGAGAGAAGAACAAGCCCAGAAAGACGCAAAGAGGGAAAAAGCAGAGCGAGCTCCGGGAAAGGCTTTACTCGTACCGCTGGAAGGATTTCGAGCCAGACGCGCCGGAAGCGGAGGAGGTGAGAGGCGGCAGAGGCACCAAGTCAGTTAGAAGGGACTTCATGGAAAAGAGCTTTCATGAGGACCGGGAGGGTCTCAAGGACTTCCTACATGACCTCTACACCGGTTACCTCAGCTACTGCCTCTCCAGGAACTTCCTCAACTTTCCTTTCGTCCTCTGCCTGACGTATGTCCTCCTGGTCGAGAGAAGAGATGTCAGGGAGCAGGAGTCGTTCAGCCACGTGATGATTGACGAGTTCCAGGACACCAACGAGATACAGTTCAAGCTGGCCCTACTACTCTCTGACAGGCCCAACATAGCGGCGGTTGGCGACTGGAAACAGTCGATATACAGCTTTCAGCACGCTTCGGTGGACAACATACTTGAGTTCGAGGAACGGCTGGAGAAGTACCTAGGGGAGCTGGAAAGGTCGGGAAAGAAACTGGATATCGACGGGATCAACAGGATAAACCTGACGAGGAACTACAGGTCGTCCCAGCAGATACTTGACTTTTCGGAGAAGGCTCTCGAGCTGCCGGCAACGCGGCACGAAAACGTATCTGCTCCGGAAATCACACCTCTGGAGTCCGAGACTGATTTCGAGCAGTCAGAGATAGGTGCGATCATTTCAGATCAGGAAGCAGAGGCCGTGGTGGCGAAGGTGCAGGAGATGGTAGAAAACGCGGAGTACAGGTCTCCTGACGGAGAGAAGCTAGATTACGGGGACGTAGCGGTTCTGACAAGAACCCGGAGCCTTGGCCTGGATATCCAGGACGTGGCGAGATCTTACGGAGTGCCCGCTGATTACGAGGGAGGAATCGAGCTTTTCAAGACTCCTCAGGCAGTCCTGCTGCTCGCATGGCTAAGGATAGTCGAGTCAGGCTCGAGGAGAGGATGGGCTGTCGTCCTGGAGAGGGCAGGTTACTCCATAAACGAAGCCAAGAAGATAATGAAAACGGATAGCTTTCCGCCTGATATGGATGAGTTCAGGCAGGACCTGGAGAACACGGAAAACCTGACAGGGCTGGCGAGAAAGGTTTTCGACCGGTACGGATACAGGGACAGGTTCTCTGACAGGATAGTCGAGGTCATGGAGGAGACCTACCGGTCCGGGTTCATGAACAGGGCTGGAATGATAGGTTTCATGGAGGACAACATCGAGGAAGGAGAGACCTACGAAGTAGAGAAGGCAGAAAAGGACAGCTCGCTCACCGTTCAAACGATACACGCTGCGAAAGGGCTCGAGTACCCGGTGGTGTTAATCGCGGGCGTTAACTCGAGCATCTTTCCAAGTCAGACCTCTTCAGGCGGCAGCATCGAGTTCCAGGGCGTTGCCGGAATACGTCAGCAGAAGGTCTACAGCGAAGGACACTCCTTTACCTTCGACAGCTGGAGGAACGAGATACTTTCGAAGTGCTTCTCCGGCGAGTACGACGAGGAGCGGCGCCTGATGTACGTCGCCATGACCCGGGCGGAAAAGTACCTTTTCTTCTCCGCTGAAGAGGGAAGTGAGTCACGGTTTTTCGAGGAACTCGGCCTCCAGCCGGAGCAGGTAAGCTCAGCACCTGACCAGGGTTCCGAGTCATTCGAGGGCCGTCCCGACCTCGAGCTCGAAGGGGATTAAAAGCGTTGCATGGAAGGCGGAATTATGGAAAGACAGTCGCTGATACTCTCGGCAACTCTTCTTGTTCTCCTGGTTCTGACAGGTTTCTACGCCGGTTTTCTGATGGACAGGAGTCAGGAGAAAACACGCCCCATGAAGCTGAACTTCGAGGCCAACAGCTCGGAGGACATAGTTGAGGCAAGCTTCAACGGCACATCCATACAGCTGATGTACGAGGACAGGAACGAATCCCGAATGTACCTCGACCTGGACATGGATGGCTCTGCCGACCGGGAAATAGACGTTGTCCACGACGGCAGAGAGCACAACACCACCGAGCTGGTGGAAGCCGGGAACAGAACCTACACGCTATTCATAACCTACAGGGACAACGGATCGGTGGCTGGAGACGGAGAGATGGTGCTCACAAAGGCGAGGCCGGAGTGAGCAGGAGACCGGACTGGCTCGAGTCAGCGGTCAAGACCAAATGGATCGCCTTCGACTCCAAGACTGACAGGTACAGGAATGTTCAGGCCCGGAGCCAGAAAGAAGCCATAAAGAGAGCGATCAGAATGGACGTTGTTCCAAGGTCAACGGACGACGTCAGACCCCGAATAGGCGGCTACTCCATGGATCTCATGACTCCGGAGGAGTTCGAAGAGTTCATGAAGGAGCTTGAATCCTAGCCCGCGTACTTT
>JBDGRC010000009.1:0-4239 GCA_042218495.1 Candidatus Nanohaloarchaea archaeon
CCCGAGAGGAGGGATACAGCCTGGGAGAAGATGTCTTCATCAGCGAGAACGGAAAGACCGTCGAGCTGAACTAGAGCCGCCTCCCAGGCGGTTCTCTTCACTTATTTTCTAATTTAAACACGTCCCCTTCCTCTATCGAGTTCCTGATCGTGTGGTTGGCCCTGAGCTCCACCACGTATTTCGCCGATCCTGTATATCTCTCGAGCTCTCCGTTGGAAGCTTCGGGCTGGGGATAAGCGGTGTGTATCCGGTTGATCCTTCCGTCGGACCCGACAAACACCATGTCCAGAGGAATCAGCGTGTTTTTCATCCAGAAGCTTCTGTTCAGCTCCTCCTCGAAGACGAAAAGCATCCCGTCTCCCCGGAGTTCAGTCCTGAACATCAGGCCTCGCTGCCTCTCCTGCGGGGTATCCGCTACCTCTAGCCTCACCGAGTCCTCTATCTCGCCGTCCGGGGATCGGAAGCTGGCCTTCGCGAGGTCTTCCTGGGCACCTACCAGAAGAACAGCCAGCACTATGTAAGCCGCCAGCGCTGCCGGAAAGAGTTTTTTCACATCGACATCTTCTTCGGAATCTTAAAAAGACCAAACGGTACAGCGGGTTACATGGAACTGGAGGAAACCGCGAGGAAGTTCGCGCTCAAGAATGCTGTCGAGCACGACGGAGAGGCGAACGCCGGATCTGTAATAGGACAGGTGATCAACGACGCCGGTGCAGACCCCGAAGAGGTCCAAAAGGTGGCGGGTCGCGTCGTATCCGATGTAAACTCCATGGACTTGGAGGAGCAGCGGGAAGAGATTGAGAGGTTCCAGTACGAGGATGATGAGCAAGAGCACGATCCTCTGCCAGACCTGAAGGACGCGGAGGAAGGAAACGTTGTCTTGAGATTCGCACCGAACCCCAACGGCCCTCCGCACCTGGGACATGCCCGGGGAATGGTGATAAACGGGGAGCTAAGGGACAAGTACGACGGAAAGCTGATTTTACGTTTCGACGATACTGATCCTGTCAATAAGCGGCCTTTGAAAGAAGCGTACGAGATGTACGAGGAGGATTTCAACTGGCTCGGCTACGAGCCCGACGAGGTCCGCTACTCCTCAGAGAACTTTGAGACCTATATCGAGTACGCAGAGAAGCTGATAGAGATGGGAAAGGCTTACGTCTGCAAATGCTCGCGGGAGGAAGGACACAGACACCGTGAAGAAGGCACAGAATGCCCTTGCCGTTCAGGAAGCCCCAATGAAAACATGGATCTCTGGCAGGAGATGAGAGAAGGCGGTATAGGGGAAGGAGGCGCGACCCTGAAGATCAAGACCGATATGCAGCACAGGAACCCCGCGGCCAGGGACTTCGTGGCATTCAGAATCATAGAAAACCCAGATCACCCGGTTACGGGTGACGAATACCGCGTGTGGCCGATGCTTGACTTCGCTGGAGCCATCGAGGACCAGGTCATGGGAACAACCCACATTGTACGCGGAAAAGACCTCAGAGACTCCACCACCCGACAGAAGTTTATCTACGACTACCTTGACTGGGAGTATCCGAACGTGCGGTACTGGGGAACCGTGGAGGTTACGGGATTCAACGCTCCTCTCTCCACATCCTCAATCGCCGAGATGGTTCAAGACGGGGACCTGGAAGGCTGGGATGACCCCCAGTGTGGTACTTTGCGAGCCCTCAGGAAGCGAGGGTTCCAGCCAGAGGCGATCCGGAGCTTCTTCACGGAGATGGGAGTTAACGAGAAGGACTCCGAGGCGTCAGTGGCAACCCTGGAGGCCGAGAACCGGAGCATAGTCGAGGAGTCCGACCGGTACTTCTTCGTGCGGGAACCTGTGGAGCTGGAAGTAGAGGGAGTTCCGGAGGACGTCAAGGCAAGACCGGCCTTCCATCCCGACCATCCCGAACGTGGAGAAAGGCAGCTGGACGTCGAGAGGGACGGAGGAACAGCAAGAGTCCTGATAGAGGAACGAGACCTGGAGAACGGACTGCTGAGGCTGAAGGGTTTCTGCAACGTAGAGATACAGGGGACCTCCGCGGAGTACATTGACGGCGACCACACCGTTGCGCTGGAGAGGGATGCGGATATCATCCACTGGGTGCCCTCCGGCTCGGATAAGGCCGATGTTGTAATGCCCGATGGATCGGTCACTCAGGGGAGAATCGAAGACGTGGATATTGAGCCAGGAGAGGTAGTCCAGTTCGAGAGGTTTGGATTCGTGAGGCGTGGTGATGGGGAAGAAAGTTCCTTCCTCTACGCTCACGACTGATTGTCTGCAGTCGCCGGGCCGGAGAACTCATCAGAGAATCCGATCGTTTCTAGCCCGGTTGAGAGGATCCATTTCTCTCCAGATTGAGGACTTTTTCCTCTATCCGAGACCTTAGCTCCTCCTCATACTCCGCCGCGTTATCACTGTTCCAAACCTCATATCCTTCATCAGCCATCGCCAGTCCGAGATCTATCGTGTCTTTGATAGCCTCCGTGCAGATCTCGGCGTACTGTTCAGGCTTCTCTGTCACTTCTCTTGCTCCGTAACCCTGCCCGTGAATCACCTGGGCTGTTATTCCGGCCACCTGATGCGGGAAGTCGACGCCATCGCCATCATATCCGTACCTTTCATCTCTGATCCTTCTGTAGGTTTCATCAATCCGGTCAACCTCCTCAAGGAACTCCAAGAAGTTCTCCGTTTCCTCTTTAAGCTCCTCCTTCTTCCTCCTCAGAACTTCTTTTGCTATTTCCTCCTGGTGTTCCTCTATGACTTCCCGGAGGTCTCTGGTACCTTTTTGACCATATTGCCCGTATCGGCCTCCTGAAACAAGTTCCTCGAAACCTTTTTCCGACAGAACCTCTTCCACAACTTCGGAATAGCAGTTTTCTCCTATTCGATCTTGTCCTCGGTATATCAGGGAAGCCACTTCATCGCTGCCAGACTCCTCACCCGCCAGAGAACTTGTTAAAGACTCCATGGCTATTTCAATCCGTGTATGTCGCGCAACCTGGCTGAAACCTTCGACAAACATTCCTCTGCTTGAATCGTCGTGTGTATTCACCTGCCTGAAGTCAGTGGAGAGATCCCTGATCTTTTCCATTTCCTCATGGGCGCTATTATAATCTTGGTTCTCTACTTGCTCATATAGCTCATCCAGTATCGAGAGCTTCTCTTGTTTTATCTCTACATCTAGTACTTCGGAAAGCGTCTCGAATCCTTCCCTGTTTCTCCTGTGGAATGGGCTTCTTCTTCTGAGATAATCTTTACCTTCCTGACGATCTATCTCATCTTCCTCAAGGGTATCCCAGGCATTAAGGTCAGCCACGAGCTCGTTCAGCGTGATGCTGGTGAGAGAGTCCTCCTTATCTCTTATGCCAGCGCATCTATGGCGGAAGCGATCATGCCCCTGCTCGTGAGCAAATATTGGCACAACCCTATCAGTTCTGAATACGTCGATGCCTGCCATAGGATATCCTTTTTCATTTCTCCCTCCGTAAAAAGCGCCCACCTTTCCTCCCTCATTCTCTATAATGAATTTATCAAAGCCGTAGTCTTCGTCCTGAGCGATGGAGTCTTCGGCTATCTCCCGAATCCTTGCTATCTCTTCCTCGGATACTTCACCTTCCCACTCTTCGGGAAACTCTACTCTTACGTCCGATCCGCTGATGACTTCACTCATGTGTTGTAAATTAATAGTAACAAATATAAACCTTTCGGTAACCGGGTGTTTTCTCTAATGATAATCTGGACTCGTCCAGATCGTCTCCAGACCAAACCGACAGGTAATTGATTTTATCGGCACCGGTTCATTAGTCATTTCGGAGGAAAGGTTGTAGACGTAATCTTCGTCTAGAAGCAGCATAAGAGCTGGCTCGTCGTTTCAGAAGAGGCAGTTTTCATGGACAAGGCAGAAGTCGATCTTGTTTACCCAAAAGTGAATTGTAATACCAGTCATTCTTCTATTTAACCAGTGCAGTACAATTATACTTCTGGAGGAGGGGCAAGTTATCAAACTTGGAAAATGCGTTGTCTGCGGAAAAAGAGTCCACACCACTGAAAACCATCTGAAGGCGGCCGAAGGATTCTGCCACAACAGCTGCGCGCTGGCCTGAGGTTTAATACCGGAAGGCACAAAATTTAGTCATGGTGGAAAGAGAGTCCGGTGTTGCTGCCGGATTGTTCTTAGCCGGAACGTTGATAGCGGCTTCGGCTGCTGCATCAGGGTCACTGGAAGGCTGTGCTGCCAGGGA
>JBDGRC010000090.1:0-8888 GCA_042218495.1 Candidatus Nanohaloarchaea archaeon
CCTGCATTTCAGCAGTTCAGGATCAAATATTTGAGGATCTTTAGCCCCCCCAGGATTCGAACCTGGGTCTCGACCCGTTTCCCGTCGAGGTTTGAGTGTTGAAAAGCTCTCGGACGGTCGCTCAATCCGGACCGTACCTCTCGAACCGGTTTCCGGGGAAGCCGGTGTCCAGAAGGTCGAAGGATTGGCCGCTACCCCAGGGGGCTGTCTAGTTCGTCACGGTTGCCCCACTCTAATAAGGGTCTGATACATCTGGTTGATATGGGTATATTTGGATCTTCCACGTCGCCCGAGGAGAGTCTGAGGGCCGAGGAGCACGAAATACTCTCGGAAATCTGGGAGATAATTAACAGGGAGGAGGTGGACCTCGAGCAGATCAAGCAACTGGATACCGGTTCTTCCAGCCTCAGGAAAGCGGAGCGGGCGCTCAAGAGCCTGGCTGTTGGAGTCCAGCAGGACCTGGAAAAAGTTGAGGAAGAAGAGGAAGGCCTGGAGGTGGAGCTCCGGAACTCGGAAGTCGATCGAGATGTCAGAGAGGCTCTGGAACACAACCTTGAACTACTCGCAGCGGTAGCGCACCACATCGAAGAAATCGACGGGTATCTGGGAGAGAGCGTGGAAGAGATAAGCAGGGAGACCGAGGAATCCGAGAAGGAAGACCTCCTGAGAGTGGAACAGAAGGCCGAGGAGAATCTGGAGCAGATCAAGCGGGAGATCGAGACCGGAGGGAAAGAATTTAACCGGGGCTGGATCCATCTTTCCGAAGTCGAGTGATCATCTTATCCTGTCCAGCACCGCATAGATTCCGACGATCGTCACCGTCGTGAAGAGTACTGCTGGAGCGAATATCTGGAGCACCTGTTCTCCGTGGAATACTCCCAGGTCGATCCCTATCAGAAGCACGACGAGGGTCTCGATGTCAAGGCTCAGGAGCGATCCCGCTACGGTGAAAGGCCGGTCGAAGTCGTGTATCTTCGGGATCACGTAGCCGATAGCAAGCTTTGAGATCGTTGAAAGTCCGAAGAGGAACGCGGCGGCCTCCATGTTGGCCAGCATACCTGACTCTCCAGTTATTGACAGGCCCAGGCCGAACCACGCGAAGAACAGCGGTATGAACAGCCCGAGGCTGATCGCCTTGATCTTCTCCTGGAAGGCTCTGCTTTCCGCAAACTCGCTTCTTGAGACAATTACTCCGGCGAAGAAGGCTCCCACTACGCTTGAGAGCCCTATAAGCTCTGTGATGTATGCCATGGAGAGCAGGAGTGCGAACGTGATCGCGAACTGGGCTTCGGCTTCCTCGAACATTATGATGTAGTCGTCCAGCCGGTGGATGAACTCGTGTAAAATGAAGAAAACTGCCGTGAATCCCAGTATTCCGGCTATCTGTATTCCGAGGCTCCGGAGGCCTGTCGCCGTGGAGAGTACGAGTATAGTCAGGAGGCCGAATCCGGCGGTCACGTTGATCACTGACGCCTTAATAGTGTATTTGCCCAGCTCCCTGTCCAGCATCCCTCTTGAAAGCATTATCTTGGACGGGACGCCTATGTCGATCATCGCGTAGGCAAGGGCTATGAATACGAACTGCTGCATTCCGCTGAAAGGCAGTACAGACTTACCGAACAACACCAGAGCGGCCATTATGAATGTGAAGCTTCCGAAGAGCACTCCCAGTCCCAGATCCAGGCCTTTCTCGTGCCTGAAGATGTCAACCGCGTTCTCCTCTCTCAGGCCGGCCTGGAAAAGAATCAGCGTGGAACCTATAGTCCCGAAACCGGCGAGAGCTTCCGCGGATATCGCCCAGGATGGGTCCAGCATCGGAACGAACTTCGCGCCCTCCTTGATCCCCGGGCCCAGCATCAGTCCGGCGACGATGTAACCTATAATGGATTCAAGTCCCAGTCGCTCGAATATTTCGCCGATTATGAAGGATACTGCCAGTACAGCTGAAATTGCGAAAAGCGTCGTGGTTGAAAGTCCCGCGGCCATTACTCGATCTCCTTCACTAGACTGTTCTCATGCACGACTCCGACGATTTCGCCGTCTTCTTCTACAGGCAGCGACCTCAGGTCCTCCTTTTCCATCAGGAATGCGAGATCTCCGAGTTCCTCGTCCGGATCAACCGTCAGCTCGTGCTCGGTCATCAGGTCCTCCGCGTCCTCCGCCACGTAGCTCTTGTCGAACGAGAACCCGATTATCCCTATTACCTTCTCCTCGTCCACCTTCTCCTCCGGCACAAGTATCTTGAGCAGCGAGTTTTCGTGTATCTCCCCCGCCAGCTCGCCGTCTTTCCTGACTATCAGGGTGTTTTCAATCCCCTTCACCTTCTCGACCACTTCCTTCACACCTGCCTCGGCGTCGATGAACTCGGGCTCGTCCATGAGATCCTCGGCGGTCTTCATAAGAAATTTTCTGCACTGATCGTTATTAAAAAGGAACCCTGTGAGTATCGGTATTTATTTTTTGTCCTCGGAACGAATGCGTGCACGAGAGCTCGATCTCCGACGCAAAGATGGCAGTAAACGAGTACCATCGCATTCTAGATAATTTTCACTTCCACATGGGCGAGTACGTCGATAAAGAGTACGGTATGGAAAGAGAAGACTGGGTTGAACAGTTTGGTGAGGAAGAACTCAGGGAATGGTACTCTGCCCACAGAGACAGAGCCGAGGACCTGCTTTCTGACCTGAAGACTCACGCTGATCTTGTGCCCTACGTTGAGGATGATATCGAGAGCTATCTGGATCAGGCTGACCCTCAGAATGAGACTTACCAGGAAGCTGCCAGGGTGAGTAGAAAGATAGAGGATTACAAAGATCGACATGAGAAAGCTTTAGTTCGGTACGTGGCGGCAATGGAGGAAATTGAACCTGTCGATAGAGAGCAGGAAGTCGTTTACGATCTCCTGAGTGATTCCCTGCGTCTTGTAATGGAAGAAGAGAATGTCTGGGATGAGGTGGGAGGCTTTGATGAATTTCTTCTCTCGAACGATATATTCGGCGATATAGGCCCTGGAATTGAAGATCTGGAGGACTTCCTTCTTTCGAACGATCTTTATGAGAAATACAGTTACCTGTTGCCGTCGAATATATAGAAAAGTCATTCTGGTGAATCAGGGCTTGCTGTTTCTCTCATCAAATCCGGGGTGAGGCGTTTCACGCCGGAGCTGGGAATCAGCTACAAACTCAATAACCTTCTACTGTTTAAGCGTTTTATAGCTGTTAAAATGTTATTTAAATTTAGGCTTTTTATAAGCTGGGTTGGAGAGATCAGGAGATTGGCTGAAGCTGTAGCTTGTTATACTCCTCCAGATCTGAAGTATGTTTTGGATTTTTTACTATAAACTTAGGTTTATAGTAAAAAACAGGTTGCGGGAGGTCGCATAAATATGGTTTCTCGAGTTTTCTTGGATTTTTAGTTTTTTATTCTTCTGAATTTACTTTTTCCTCTGTTTTTGTTAGTGTTTGGTCGCTGGCTATTTCCCATGCTGAGAATTCTTCTTTAAGATCTTTGTCTATGTTTGAGATGTCTGGTTCCATAGTAATTGATTTAACTTTTGCCAGATAAATACTCTTTATGACAAGCACGGTAAAAGAGAAGAAAGTTGTTGAGGATGATTTGGTGGATGGTGCCAGGGTTAAGGGTAGCCGTGTCCGTGTAAGTGATATCGCTGTTGATCGCGATTACCACGGTTTAAGTCCCGAGGAAATCGCTGAAGAGTATCCTGTGAGTGTTTCTGAGGTTTATTCTGCTTTGTCTTTTTACCGTGAGAATCCGGAGGAAATCAGGAAGGAGATTAGGGAAAGAGAAGACAAGATTAAAGGTTGAAGTAAATGATTGAGATTCTCGCAGATGAACACATCAAGAACTCTGTGCAGGAATCGCTAAATTCTAAAGGTGTAAAAGTTTCTAGCCTGCGGGAAGAAGGACTGATGGAGGCAGAAGACGAAGAAATACTAGATCACGCAGTTGAAAATCAGATGTCGGTTCTAACAAATGATTCCGACTTTGAAACCTTGGCGGAGAATAGAGATCATTTTGGAGTCTTTCTATTAACCACGCAGTATGCTCAAAAGCAGGATATTGTATCGGAGATAGTTAAGACGGTTGACCAGCTTTCCAAGGAAGAACTTCAGAACTCGAAAATTTACATTCCTTAGCAGTCCTTCATTAGATTGCCTTCATTCGGCTTGGAAACAGCCTGTAAATCCTTCTGGCTTTAAATGCGTTCTATTACAATAGGCGCTTCTATTTGAATGGGTCAGCCCATTCTGTATTTTTCACATAGATTTTGGCTGTTGCTACAAATTAATAGCTATGTTATTTTACGGTAAGATGAGAAAACTGGAGACTGTAAAAAGTTTTTCTTAAGAAACTTTTCAAAAATAAAACCTCTATCAACGATATAACTACCTCTAGAACAAATAAAGATTCTCTAAACCTCTTATCTTACCGTTAAACAAACCTAAAACTCGGTTTAACCTTTCGAACTTTAGATCTTTAGCTGGTAAGGTTCCAGGGTATAACGCTTTACCGCTGGTTTAAATAGATTGTTTGAGATAAATCTGGTTTCTGAAGTGTTTAACCACCTTCAGGTGAACTGCTAATTTAAACGATTGTGAATAAACTTTGGGTATGAGTGATGAAAATCTTGATGAAGAGTTTGAGGAAATTGAATCGCAGGTTGAGCAAGATCAGCAAGAAGCTGAAAATGTAGAAAAAGATGTTGAAGCGAAGGAAGAAGAGGTTGAATCTAAGGAGGAGTCTTCAGGTGAGGAAATTCAAGATGCTGAACAAAAGGGCAGTCAGAAGGAACTTGCAGATGCGGAGGAAAAGACAGAGGAGGAGATACAGGAAGAAGGACAAGAGGAAGAAGAAATAGAGCAGGTAGAAGAGGATATCATGGAAGAGATTAATCTGGAAGAGAAACAGGAGCAGTTATTGGAAAAGATGCAGAAAGATACGAGAGAAGAGCTTAAGGACGCTCTGAATAATTTGAAACAGGAAAAGAAAAAATTATTGAACGCCAAGAATAGTGAAAACACACAGATAAGACCTCAAGATTACCAAAAGCTAGAAGAGGTATTAAACGAATTTAGAGACGCAGCAGGTAATGTTCATAGATTTACTCGGGAACTAGAAGAGCTTCTTCAAGAAATTGGCAGAACAGAAGATGAAGAAAATTATCTTGAAAAACTTACTTCTCGACTACCTAAAGAACTAGATTTCATGGAGAACGAAGTAGAAGAGCTTCTTGCCGATTTCAAGAAATTACAAGATTCAAAGCACGGTAAAATGGCTAAAAAAGAAGGAGAGCAGCTCACACAGTTGGAACAGAGAGAACAGAAATTGGAACAGATGGAACAAAAGGTAGATCAAGAGCTACAGAACGAGCTTCAAGAAGCAGAGAACTTAGTAAGAGATGATGAACAAATAATCAAGGTTATTGATCAATCAATATCTGAATTAGAAGAGGTTTATGAGATATTAGAACAGGAAAAGAGTATCTGGAGATTTGCTATAAACAAAAATCCTCCTTTAGATGATATAGAAAATACTATTGAGATGCTGGAAAAGGTGATGGGAGAGGATGAATCAGAACTGCAGAAGGCTGGAAAATTTGCCTCAAATTTGATGGATAAGGCGCCTGAAGGACCTTCTGCGAATACCACGGCAAAAGCAGGACTAAAAATAAGTAAGTGGTTAATAATAGCGGTTGTTGTACTATTCGCTATATTATTAGTATGGATGGAGATACCTACTTTCACATAGCCATCTAGATTTCAGTTATTTCTTTCTCTTCTATTGTTTCTTCTGCTAGTTTTTCTAGTTCGTTTTCTTTAGCTGATGTGTTTGTGGTTAGTAGTTTTCTGAAGAATTCTGTCTTTTTCTGTTGTTTTAACTGTTTTTCTTTTTGGTTTTGGACGCCGTCTGGGTATGCTTCTTCATTTAATATGGTTCCACAGGTTAGGCAGCTGTCTCTGTGTCCTGAGTTGATTTTATCACAATTTGTACATTTTAGTGGTTCTAAATCTTTCTGGAACTGGTCTTCCTTTGTCTTTGTGATTCCGTATGCTTCTTTGTATCCTTGGTTGGCTTGTTTGTCTGATACGGCGGAGTATCGTTGGAATGTGTCTGAGTTGGGTGTTAGTCCTACTCGTTTTTTGATTGCTCCGCTGCCTAGGTCGGGTCTTGCGTCTAGGTAAGTGATTCGGGCGTTTCTGAATACGTGTGGGTTGTAGCAGACTTGGAGTTCTAGGGAGTCTCCTGCTTGTTTGATTGGGTCGTATAGGCTTCTGTGTTGTACTCTTTGTCCTTTTCCTGGTTTTCTGTGTTTGACGAATAGGTAGCTGTCGGGGCTATCTGGTTGTGGGTGGCTGTTTTCTATGTAGTTTTTGAGGCTTGGTGCGGCTATGTAGCTGACTATGGTTCGGTCTGGGCTTTGTTTGTTTCCGGGAATTTCCAGCTTTACTGTCTGTTCTTTGACTGTTATTCCTTTCATTTTTTTCTTTGTAGGAACAGTTGAGACATTCCTTTTTCTCTGTTATGGCTGTGTATGTGTTTTTGAGCCGTTTGCTGTAGTTGTGAATGTCCATTTGTTTTTGTGTTGCCATTGGTTCTCGGTGGAGCTTTTTGTTTTACCGGTTTGTGTTTAAAGTTGTCCTTGTAGCTTTCCGGTAGCTCCGGCATGCAGTATCCAGTTCAGTATAGAAGGTTATTGAGAAAAGGTAGTACGCCGGAGCTGGGATTTGAACCCAGGAGACCCCGTCAAGGGTCACCAGCTGGCTGGGTCGAAGCCGACTGCGGCTTCTTGAACCCGCTCCTTGTGAGCAGCGGGTGTTTTCCAGGCTGGCACTTTCGGCCAGACTCAGTCACTCCGGCACAAACCTTCAGGCTAAGTTTGATAGCCTAAGCCATTTTGGCGAACGGCTTCCGAGAAGCTGAAGCTTCCATAGTGGAAAATTATTCAGGAAGTATTAAATTGGAGGCGGTGGATCTACTCGGTCAGCTCGACCTCGATGTCGACGCCTTCGGGTACGTGGACCCGCATGACCTGTCGGAGCGCTCTTTCGCTCTCCTTTATATCGATCAGCCGGTTGTGGACGTGCATCTCGTACCGCTCTATCGTCTCTGATCCCTCTCCGTCCGGAGCCTTTCTAGTGGGTATCTGCATCTCGTCGGTCGGGAGCGGCACCGGTCCTGAAACGGTCGCGTCATACTCTTCGCCAATTTCTACTATTTCTTCAGCTAGCTCCTCGATCTTCTCCTGATCGGTGGAACGGAGCCTTACTCTTGCCTTCTGCATAATCAAATTTCGTCTCACAAATATTATAAACTATCTCAGTCCTTGCCGTCGAGAATTCTCTGGTTCAGTTTACTCAGACCCTTTGATAGTCCTCCTGCTGCTAGGGAAGGGGTAGCACGGGTATCTCGCACACTGAATATTATCTGCCTTCATACTCTCCGGAGCGCCACACGTGTTAGGGGCTGGACTGCGTGCTCATAACTGGAGGCAGAGGATGGAACTCATCTGAATAGGTTAGATATGGAAGAAAGGCATGCGAAGCATGCCCTCTGATGATGGAACTTCCGCAACCTCGAGAGGTTGCTGGTCGGAGAAGAACCTCGCGGTTCTTCGAGTTCAGAAGTTCCTTCTACTCCTTCTCTTCGACGTCGAGGGCCATTCCGGCTCCGACCGTCTGCCCCATGTCGCGGATCGCGAAGCGGGACATCTGTGGGATGTCGTCGTTCGCCTCGATTACAAGAGGCTGCTGAGGCGTGATCTCCACGATCGCGGATTGTCCCTCCTCGATATAGTCGGGATCCTCCTCGATCGTCTCACCGGTTCTCGGGTTCATCGTCTTCTTCAGGTCCGTGAACGTACACGAGACCTGTGCCGTGTTGACGTGGAATACAGGCGTGTATCCCTCGCTGATCACGTTGGGGTGGTTGAGGACGATTACCTGTGCCTCGAACGAGTCGACGACGGTTGGAGGGTTGTCGGCAGGTCCCGCGACGTCTCCCTTCTTGATGTCGTCCTTCCCGACTCCACGGGTGTTCCAGCCGATGTTGTCTCCTGGTTCTGCTTCCTCGACTTCTTCATGGTGCATCTCGATCGTCTTGACCTCTCCGCCGACTCCCGCAGGCTTGAAGGTCATGTCGTCTCCCTGTGCGATTCCTCCTGTCTCGACACGTCCAACTGCTACAGCTCCGATTCCGGAGATGTTGTAGACGTCCTGTACAGGGATTCTGGTAGGGAGATCGATTGCCTTTTCAGGCTCTTCTAGGTCGTCCAGTGCATCCATCAGAGTAGGACCGTCGTACCATCCCATCTCGTCGCTTGTCGAGGCCACTCCCTCGCCGTCGAAGGAGGAGACCGGAACGAATGGGATCTCGTCGGTGTCAAATCCGACCTTCTGGAGCATCTCGCTGACATCGCTCTTGATGTCGCTGTAGGCGCCCTCCTCGTAGTCCTCCAGGTCCATCTTGTTGACCGCGACGGTCAGCTGATCGATTCCGAGGGTCTTCGCGAGGTAGGCGTGCTCCTTCGTCTGAGGCTGAATTCCGTCGTCCGCCGCGACAACCAGTACCGCTGCGTCAGCCTGTGAGGCTCCCGTGATCATGTTCTTGATGAAGTCGCGGTGTCCCGGAGCGTCGATTATAGTGAAGTAGTAGTTGTCGGAGTCGAACTCCTGGTGTGCGAGGTCGATCGTGACGCCTCTCTCACGCTCTTCTTCCAGAGAGTCCATGGCGAAAGCGAATCCGAAGGTCTCCTTACCTTTCTCTTCAGCTTCTTCCTCAAGCTTCCGCATCTCTTCTTCAGGTAGATTTTCAGTTTCCCATAGCAGCCGACCGATGGTTGTGGACTTCCCGTGGTCGACGTGCCCGAT
>JBDGRC010000091.1:0-8215 GCA_042218495.1 Candidatus Nanohaloarchaea archaeon
GCACTTTTTCCCTGAGCTTTCTGGAGATTATATCGTCGGTGGCGGTGATGCTCCATCTGTTCGGTACGAGCTCCCTGTTCTCTTCCTTGCCAAGCATTCCGGTCGAGAATGACTGCTGTATGCCGTACTTGGAGACTCCGTTACTGTAGAGTTCTTCTACAGCGGTCTCTGACTTTGCATCCGTGTCGTAGAACATCGATTCGACGCTCCTGTCGACGGAAGGGTTTTCCGTCAGCCTGAGCTGGGAGACGTCTCCTGACGCGGATACAGGCTTGACCCGGCCGCCTGCGATGCTTGAGCCGGGCTTAGCGTTCAGCGATACTTCCATGTCTACCGGTTTGCGCGCCATCGCAACTTCCCGGGCGCTGTCGAGGAAGCCGGTGGTCTCGTCTACCTTGACTTTTTTCCTCGAGTTGACCAGCGAGGTTCTCAACGAGGCAACTTTCTCTATGCTGAAGCCTCTCCGGCACCACTCGTCCGGAGAATCCATGAGTTCTGTGTTGCCTGGTTTCTGCGGTGACAGTACTCCCGCGCTTACCTTGGGATATCCGTGGCTGCCGATGAACACGCTGGGAGGGGAGGCGCCTTTGAACTCCTTCGCCTTCTGGGAGGCCGGCATCACTTCCTCGAGCTTCCTTCTCGCCTGTTCTTCTGAAACTCCTTTGGCGAGTTTTCCGTAGCCCATGCGTTAGGATGTGGGTCAGGTTATTAGACCTTAAGTCAATTGAACTTCATCTGACTTTTTCTAATTTAGTCAATACCTAGAAGATTCAGATCAGTCTCCAGTTGTCGTGGATTGCTCTGTCTCCAGGTGTTTGTTCCTACCCATGTTCCTCCGCTGGTGTATGTGGTGTCCTTGTCGCTTATCTGCGAAGCTGGCTTCCTTGTTCGTCGTTTGGTGCTTATGATCTTGCCGTTTGTTTTCCATTCTATCTCCATCTGGTACCAGTTATTGCCGCTGAATGTTTGAGAAAATAATCTAGCTCCTCCTTCCGTGAAACAAGGAATTTTTCGGATTTATTCGCTGCTGAAGTATCTTTCAGAAGAGATTTTCCTCGGATTCCTTCTTTGAGATTTCCTCTGTTTCTTTTCTAACTGTTTTCAAATTTTTGAGAGTCGAGCCGATGATTCAATCCTTATGGTAGGTTGATCGATTGGATTGCCATGCCGGTTTCAGGAAGGCTAAATTTCAGTGTTCAGGGGATGATATCTTTACCTGTTTTGCAAATTTGAATTACTCAATCTTCCACCGCGGATTCTTCTCGTCCTGAATCCTTACGATGTCTTCAAGTGCTTTTTCCTCGTGCCTCGTCATGAGGTCGTTAAGCTTTCGGATCCTCTGGTATTCGTCTCCGCTCATCGCGGTGTAAAGCATCTCTCCTTCCTCGAAGTCTCTGTCCACGGTCGCCCCCGAGATAGAAACGGCGACCTCGCTGCCTTTCTCCGCGCTATCCAGGGATTCGTTCTGTTCCTGAACGGACTTCACCCTTCCTATCCTGTCTCCTTCCGAGTTCATCAGAGTACTTCCTGGCTTAAGTACTCCCTGCTCTACCTTCATTCCCACGACTGCGGGGTCGGAGGCCCTGAAAACGTGGTCTTCCATCACTCTCACCTTTGCAGGCCTTGCTGTGGCTTCGAGAGCTTTCTCCCTCTGTCTTGTCTTCAGGTCTTCCTTCCATTCCGTGTACTGCTCTAATATCTCGTATATGACCTTTCCCTGGAATACTTCTACTCCCTTGTCTATCGCCTCCCTTTCTCCCTGATCGGTGTATCCGACGTTGAAGGCGAATATTGCCCGGTTCTCCGGCTCCTCGTTCTGGACGTCCACTATATCGGCTTTTGTTATGTCTCCGACCTCCGCCCTCTGGACTGGTATCTCGTTCTTCTCCATTTCCTTCATTATAGCCTCCAGTGAACCCAGCGAGTCTGCCTTGACGACTATTCCGTGCTCGAAGGTTTCGAACTCCACTGAGTCCAGTTCCTCCCGGACCTCTTCTCTGGCCTCCTCCAGGTCCTCCGGCGATGCCGTCCTGATGGGTGCACCGGAGACCACTTTTTCTAGCTCCCTTCCCACTATCTTGACTCCTCCCGCAGGTTCTGAACGGCTGACGCGGTCGTACTTCTTGTCCTCCCGTATCTCCCGGAGGGGCCTGGGCTTCAGTATGGCTCTCACTTCCGTGCTGTCGACACCCTCGGAGGTTCCGTACACCAGGGTGTCTTCCTTCTCTATGGTTCCGTCGTAGTGTATCACGTCGATAGTTGTGCCGAGGCCCTCCTCCTGCGAGACCTCCAGAACGTTTCCCTTCCCCGGTCCCTCGTGGACCTGCAGCCTTTCGCCGAGGTAGTTTTGCGCGAGTCCTGACACCGTCATTAGAAGTTCAGGTATTCCCTCTCCTGTCTTGGCGGATATCGGCACGACTCCGACTTTCTTCTGGAAGTCATCTATCCTGTCGAACCTGTCGACCACCAGATCGAACTCGTTGATCTCCCCCATCAGTTCGTAGACCTTCCTGTCCATCTTCTCCCGGACGTTTTCGTTCTGGCTGCGGATCGCTCTGAGGAAGGACTTCTCGTCCCCGCTTCTCCAGCCGTGAACCCTGTCGATCTTGTTTAGAGCCACTATAAACGGAGTCTGGCTCTGCTTCAGTATTCTTATTGCCTCCTCGGTCTGTGGCTGGACGCCTTCCTCTACGTCGACCACCACTATCGCGATGTCGCTGATAGATCCTCCACGTTTCCTCAGCGACGAGAAAGCAGCGTGTCCCGGAGTATCTATGAACAGTACGCCCGGTATCTTCAGATTCGTCTCAAGATGATCAAGGAGATCTCCACATGTCTCCTCAAGGGTCTCGAGGGGAACCTCCGTCGCTCCTATCATCTGCGTTATGCTCCCGGCCTCTCCCTCTACTATCCTGGACTCCCTGATGTTGTCCAGCAGAGAGGTCTTCCCGGAGTCTGTGTGACCCAGAACGGATATTATGGGCTGTCTTGGCATTTTATCCTCCGGTTGAACTCCATCAACTGAAACTTAAAACGGGTCGGACCTGCTCAGTCCGCGTACTCGTGTCCCCGATCGTTCTTCCAGTTCTTCTCGCACTTTCCGGAGCAGAAGAACTCCCTGTCTCCGGATTTCAGGACTAGTAGCTTTCCCGACGTCCTCTGTTCTTCTTCTCCACAGTAGCTGCATTTCATCTTCCTGTCACCTTTGCTGTCGTTCTCATCTGATCTATCCCTCCATCTGGGTCTCCTTTATGTGTACCACGTCGTCCTCTCTTACGGGGCCTCTGGCGTTCCTGACCAGTATCTTTCCTTCCTCATCCCCCTCGAGGATTCTGCAGCGAATCTTCCGGACGCTCCTGTGTCCCTGGTCCCCTATGACTTCGACAACCTTCGCCAGCGCCATCAGGCATCTTCCTCCGGGCTGTCTTTCATTTTGAAAACTCCTTCACTCTTCTTCGGCTTCCTTCAGCTCGTTTGCTTTTTGAGCGATCTCCTCAACTTCGTCCTTCGCCCCGCCTGTCGACGTGATCGCCACGGCGGCGGACTGCACGTTGATTCCCCCGGCTAGGCCCAGCTCCTCCTTATCCGGTACGTAGGTATAGGCCGCGTCCTTCTCCTCGGCAAGGGCCGGTATATGCATGACTATCTCCTCCGGCGAGACATCCCCGGCTACGACCACGAGGTCGGCCTCGTTTCTCTCGATGGCCTTTGTTACCTCGTTTGTGCCTATCGCTACACTCTGTGAGTTTTCCACTGCGTCGTAGGTCTTCTCAGCGAGCGAGTCGCTGACTTCGAAGTCTTGGTAAGTTGACATTTTAGTTGTACCTCTCCTCTGTCATCAAGGTTATGTTTGTACCAGGGTTAGAACTTTTTTATAGGCCTCTAGCCGGATCCCGGATCGAACTCGGCCAGCTTCTGTGACTCCACGTAGTCCAGCTCCTCCTCGATCTCCCTTATCATCATGTTGAGATCGTGACGCTGCCTTTCAGAGCTGGCGTCCCATCCCTCCATCTCCTCGATGAGCCTGTTCTTCAGCAGCTCTATAAGCCTTCTCTCCGATCTGGCATCCCTGTACTGGTCCAGTACCTCCCGTACCTCGTTCCTATCCATTTCAGCTCTTCTCCGGTGAGACTATGTTTTCCACTTCTCTCCGGCTTTTCTCGAACTCGTCCAGCACCTTCTGTATGTTCTGCTCCTTCTGCCTGTCTCTCTCTAGGTCCTCTTCCATCGAAGCCACAGTGTTCTCGATCTCATGGGTCAGCCTTCTCATGCTGCCTAGCATACCGGACGCGCGCTCGAACTTCTGCTGGGTTATGAACAGCGGCCCTTTGTCGATGTCGGGAACGTCGATATCTCTGGTCTGTGCCGGTTCAGGTATATCCGCCTGTGAAACCCTTCCTCTCTCGTTCTGCGATCCTCTAGGTCTATCTCCGTTCCCCGTCGATTCTCTGCGTCCTTCCTGATCCTTTTCCCATTTCCCGGTCAGGCCCCTGGAGTCTTGGTCTCCAGTCTCGGGCTGCTCCGTGTTCTGGCTGTTCTCCTTGCTGCCCTGCTCCTGTTCTTCCTGGCTCTCGATCTCGTCCTCGAACTGCTCTATCTCCTCCTGTAGCTTCTTTCCGGGGTCTCCCTCTTCCTCGGAGGAGTCCTGAGGGTCGAAGGGTCCGGGTTCATTGGTCCGAGATTCATCGGGAGAGGTGTCGTCCTCATCGCCGCTCCCCTCCACCATGTGCTTTATCTCGTCCATGTTCTCCTTAAGCTTGTGCTTGTTGTCTTCGCCCAGCCCGAACATGGTTAGTAGTTCTCCGTATACCAGTTTAAAACTAGCCCCTTATTCTTCCTCTTCATCTTCCTCTGGCAGGAAGTCGGATGGCTCGAGGTTGAAATCTTCATCTCTCTCCTCGCACATTTCTCTCGCCAGAAGGAAATAAACTAGCCCCAGGGACTTTTCCGACTTGTTGTTCGCGGGAATCGCGAGATCGATGTTCTCCAGGCTGTTCTCGGAGTCGGAGATCGCCACGACTGTCGTGCCGGTCTGTGCCGCTTCCTGGATTACCTGGGAGTCCTCCTCAGGGTCTGTGGCTACAACGGCCTCCGGTTCGGTGAACTCCTCTGACTGCGGGTTCGTGAGGGTTCCGGGCATGAATCTACCGATCTTCGTGTCCGCTCCCGTCGCGTCTGAAAACATCTCGAGCGGAAGCCGTGCCTCGGGTTTCCTCCCTGCCACTAGTATCTCCGCGGGTTCTATGTCCGAGAGCAGCTCCGCGGCCTCTCTAATCTGTGCGTCAGTGTCCTCCAGGTTGAGGATTGCGAGCTGGTTGTCCTTTACTCTGAATATGTATCTGTCCATCTCCACGTGCTGGGAACGGGTTCCTATATGGACTCCGTTGGCAAGGTACTTCTCGCGATCGATCAGCAGGTCTTCGTCGGTCATACCAACTCATTCTGGCCGAACTGTTAAAAACGGATTTACTTCAGAACTGCTGGTTCATGGTGGCATTCTCCACGACATCCCAAAGTCGGAGAAGTTCGTTGAGCTTCGCGATCCTGATATCCGCTATCCCTGCCTTGATTATCGGGCAGCCCCACTCTACCGCGAGACGACTTATCGTCGAATCACAGGTCTCTCCGCTGCGGTGGGAGATCACGGGAACGTAACCGTTCTCGTCCGCGAGGCTCACAGTATCTCTGGCGTCGGAGACCGTTCCGATCTGGTTTGGCTTCACTATGAGGGAGTTGCAGGAGTTTTGATCGATGCCGTGCTGCAGGCGTTTCCTGTTGGTCGTGAAAAGGTCGTCTCCGCATACAAGCACGTCGTTTCCGGTGTTCTGGCGGGTCAGTTCCGCGTGAGCGGCGAAGTCCTCCTCGTCGAACGGATCCTCGACGTAGATCAGATCGAACTCATCTATCAACTTCTGGACGAATTTTCGCTGCTCGTCGGTTGAATGTTCTCTCCTCATGGAGGAAACCCGGTACTTGCCGTCTTCATAAAACTCGGAAGCAGCCACGTCAAGTCCCAGGCGTGCGCCGTGCTCGTCAGCAACCTTTTTCAGCGCACGGAGCGTCTGTTCGTCGTCCATGGATGTGATGAGAGCTCCCTCGTCGTTGATTCCCTTTATCTTCTGGGAGTACCTCTCCTTCATCTCCCTGTATATCCTGGCGTTGGTCTCCAGAGCCTCCGGAAAACTGTCTGCACCGACCGGAAGCACCAGAAACTCCTGGATCGAAGTGTTGCCTCCGTGTTCTCCGCCTCCCACCGCGTTGCTCAGCGGCAGGGGAAAACTTCTGGAGTAGTCGAATCCCGAGGCGTTCTTGAAGGCGAAGCTAGAGGCTATGGCTGCAGCACCTATTCTCGAGAAGTCCTCGGTGCCGTCCACTTCTCTAAGCTTTTTGTCAAACTCCTCCTGAGTCAGAGAATCTCCGGAGACAGATTCGCTGATATCTTTCTCTATCTCCTCGAGGCCTTCCGGGTGGAAACATTTGGCCTCGTGCTCGCCCGTTGAAGCCCCTGATGGCGCGCTGCCGGACGCCGAGTTCACCTCTGCCTCCACTGTCTTCCTCGTTCTCGAATCCAGTATCGTCCTCAGGCTGAAGCTGTCTATATCCATGTGATAACTGGCGCGTGCCGGGATATAATCTCTTGGGTGGTGAATTTCACAAATGGATAAAAACCTGAGAACAGATTCAGTACCGTGAAAAGAGTCGCTACAGGAACTCCTGGCCTTGACAATGCCCTGGGTGGGGGTTTTCCGGAGGGTGACGTGGTTCTCCTCACCGGCGGTCCCGGTTCCGGCAAGACAACTTTATGCTCGCAGTTCACGGAGGAAGGGCTGGATAGCGGCAGAGACTGTCTCTACGTCACTACAGGACAGACTCCGAAGGAGGTCCGCGAGGACGCCCAGAACTTCGGAATAGATCTGGATCTTTCAAGAGAAGGACTGGCCATGGCGCGGGTCTCTCCGTCCGAAGACGTCGCGGAAGACATAAGGGAAAAAGTTTCGAACAGATCTTTCGACAGGATAGTTTTGGACTCAATTAGCGTCTTCCAGATGAACTGGGGGGAGGGTGATCACCTTCGCAAGTACATAAACAAGCTAATACAGCACTTCAAGGAGCTGGAGGCGACGGTACTGCTGACATCGGAAAGACCGGAGGCTACCGAAAAGCTCACGAGATTCGGGGTGGCCGAGTTCCTGGTGGACGGAGTCATAGTCCTGGAGGGCATCGCACTGGGAAAAACCTCCTACAGAACCGCAAGAGTGGTGAAGATGAGAAGGACGCCGGTGGACGGCTCACCCAAGACGGTAGAGTTCACGAGCTCCGGCGTGAAGCTAAAACCCTCAAAAGACATCTGAAGATTCTATGTCCTTCGACCTAACGATCCAGCTGCTTTCGCCGGAAGAAATATCGGCTGAAGAGGCTTACGAGCTCTGTGAGGTGGTTGATAGGGCCTTCGGGAATCCGCCCAGTTCTAAGGATACGGTTGAGCATATCGTGCACGCGGACAGAATCACCTTAGCCAAGGAGGATGAGAAATTTATCGGTTTTGGTTCTACGCTGTTCAACCCGGTGGAGAATTTAGACGATAGTCACCTCGTTCATCATTCGATGGCTATTGAACCCGAATACCAAGACCTTGGATTGAGTCGTGTCATGAGCGATATGTGTACTATATGGAATCCAAAAAGATCAGAAAAATATCTAGTTGCGGGCCGTACAGCGCATCCTGCCTTTTTAGAGTATTATAATATGGATGAGAAAATGAATGGGGTGGATTCAGAGACAAGTAAAAACTTAGAGGTATTGGCCTCGATATGGGGAGAAGAACCTGATGAAAATTTGCTTTTCAAAAACACCTTTGAACAGCCTATGTATTCTGACGAAAACTTAGAATATTTTCGAGAGCGGGTGAGCAATTCAGTCGGGGTCGAATATGATCCCGGAGCGGGGGATGCTTTTCTGGTATGGGAAAAGACAAATCTCCGAGATAAGATGTGCTCTCTGGAGAGAAACTTGGCACAGATCGATTATGGTATTCTTGACGGAATTCATAATGCTATTTCAGACACCTACTCGGATGCTGCTATTTTCAAGCCTCAATGATTCTCTGAAAAACTTCAGCTGCAATGGAAAAACATCAGTACTGGATTATGTGTTGTATGCGTGTATAAATTAATTTAAGCAAGCGGTTACAACTGTTCGTCGGGTAGGATGGGTC
>JBDGRC010000092.1:0-3692 GCA_042218495.1 Candidatus Nanohaloarchaea archaeon
AGAACAAAAAGTAACAACACAAGGTGACACAACCAAATGAACCACACTACCTCAAATTCAGGTGGATGCGAAAGAGAAGGCTGAGATAACAAAAACGATAGAAATAGCCGAAAAACTAGCCAAAGAATCTCCCGCTGTTATCAAAGGAGAGAAAAAGAAAGCAGACCTTATCGAAGAATTACTGATTCAAAAGAACCTTCAATTCAAACAACAGACTTACAAGGTAGTAAAGCCCGAGTTCAAAGAGTTCTGGCTGAAAGCAGACGGACAGAAAATAGAATGCCTGCCATCCGGACTGAAATCAGGAAAAATAACTGAAAAGAACCTCATCGACAGCCTATCCATACCAGGAAGTAAATACTCAAAACAAAATATCAACTTCAATCCTTACTGCGACGGAATATCCAAACCAACTTTCTATGATGCCCCCGCATTATCAGTTTCAAAGGAAGACATTCCGGAGATCTTGGACGCAGAAAAAATAAAAGGGAAACTCGAAATCGAATGGATTAAACATACCTCGAAAAACTTCCTACTTGGAAACATAGAAAACCCGGAAGCCGTCATTTTCACACACTACGACAGCTGGTGGGGAGGATTTATAGACAACTCATTCTCAGTAGCCACCTTGTTGCAAGTCACCAAGAAACTGGATTTAGACAAGATTGCAGTCGTGATCGCAGGTTCTGAAGAGATATCCCATCAGGACACCTACCAGGGATATGGCTACAAGATGTTTGAGAAAGAATATTTCCAGACACTCAAATCAGCAGAAGAAATTATAGTAGTAGACTGCATAGGCAAAGGAGAGACAACTGTCAAAAGCAGCGAGTACCTCTATCAGGAAACTCTCGCATTGAACCATGATTTTCAAGACAAGTTCAAGCTTCTAGAAGGAGAGTGGGAAGAGATCAAGAAAATCTATCATTCGCCAGAAGACACGGAAAAAGCATTAAAACATCCAGAACAGGCAGTAGAGAAAGTTAACGCAGTTCTACAGCCGTGGCTTGAAAACTAATACTAGGTGAAGAACCATGACACACAACACAAACGCACTTTCAACCTCAGGTGAATACGAAAGACTCTCAAAACCCTGAAACAGCTTCTATCGAGGTGGCGATGCTTCACGGCCATCAGGTAGATCCAGAGACAGTAGGCGACGGACCTCTCCAATATCTTGACAGCGAGCAAAACGACTGGGGCTTCTACGTCCCAGACGAAGATTATCTGCAATCCGTGGCTGAAACAGTCTTCCTCCTCGAACAGGAAGGAGTAGAGGCTACAACCTTCGTAACAGTGGACGACACCTATCCACAGAAGTCGGAGCTTGCATCCGAGGGAGATTTCCAGGACACGCTGGCAGATGGAGTAGTCGACCAGTACATGGAGACGATCACTGAGAATGCTGGAGATGTCGACTCCGAAGTAATTGGCAGTGATTACGACACAGAAGATGCTGTCAAGCCAGATACCTATGTCTGGGAATCAGAAGTCGGTCAAGCCACGCTAGATGAGATTCTGGAGAACGATGAAATCCCTGAATGGGATAATCCCGGACCTGTAGGAGGTAAGCCCGAAACATGGGGTATAGCTTGGAAGCCCAACGTGAAAGAAGCAAAGCTCTACAGCATGAACCAAGAGGCAGGACCTGGTCTCAAAGCTAAAGTGGTCAACCAGCACAGTCCAGAAGAGTTCGATGACCAGACCAAGGTCTACGACTTCACATGCCCGCTGTCCCACGTAGGTTATGCTCTGGAGATGACGGGACAAGCAGACAACACCGATATCCCTTCAGGCGATATAGGAATCAGCTTTACCCAGAACTGGAACAGCTTCAGTTCAGGAGGCTACGGCCCTTCAACCAGCGACAAAGCCGACTTCCTGATGAATATCCTCGAAGGACCAGCCGGAGAAGAAGACCAGAGCGGACCATACGACTTCAGCAACCACCAAACCTTTGACGCACCTTACACCGAGGGACCCGAAGTTGTGGAAAAAGTTCATCAGCAACCGCAACAGGTGAATTAACATGAAAAAGGAGATAGCACAGCAACTTTCGGAAATCCTCGGAGAAGAAATCGAAGAGAAAGAGGTACAAGTCCCCGAGACCGAATTCGGGGACTACTCCTTCCCTCTGATGAAAATCGCTGAAAAACAGGAAAAGAACCTTCAAGAGCTCGCAAAGAAGGTAGAAGAAGAGATAGAACTGGAGAGTCTGGAGAAAGTTAAATTAGAAGGACCTGGCTACATCAACTTCTACCTTGACCGAACCAAAATAGGGAAAGAAATCCTCAACAAAGATGTCTCTGAGAATAATGAGAAAGACGAGAAAGTAATTGTTGAGCATACATCTCCGAACCCTAACAAACCCCTACACATGGGCACTATGCGTTGTGCTGTGCTTGGAGATACAGTCGCAAACATGGCCAAACACCTAGGCTATAAAGTAGAAGTCCAGGACTACATCAACGATCTCGGACGACAGAGTGCACGAACAGTCTACGCACACGAAAACTTCAAACAAGAACTCAGCGAAAAAGAACTTGGAAATAAAGACGACTTCTGGATAGGAAAACTCTACTCACAGGCAGGAACACATTTGGAAGAAAACCCAGGAGATGAGGAAAAAGTCCAGAAAGTCATCCAAGAAATCGAAGAAGGTAACAACCAGACCTCCAAACTCAAGGATGAAATAGTAGAGAAATCGCTTAAAGGACAGCTACAGACAGCCTACAACACAAACATATTCTACGATCTCATCGCCTACGAACGGGACACAGTCAAATCAGGGCTGCTGGACGAAGCAGTATCCAAACTCGAACAGCTTGACACAGTCTACGAAGTGGAAGAAGACGATGATGAAGGGTGCGTAGTGATAGATCTTTCAGAATACGAAGAGCAGATAGGTGATATGAAGAAACATTACAAGATCCTGTTCCGAAGCGATGGAACAGCTACATACACAGCTAAGGACATAGCACTGACTATGTGGAAGTTTGGAATTATAGAATCTAACTTCCAGTACAAAGAGTTCGACCAGCAGCCGAACGGAGAAACACTCTGGTCCACAGGAGGAGAGAAGGACAAGGACTTCGGGGATGCCGACCAAGTTATCAACGTCATCGGGGCGCCGCAGAAATATCCAATGAAAGTAATCAAATACTCCCTGAAAGCTCTTGGATATGAAGAAGAGGCGGAAAACTTTAGCCACTGCCATTTCAAGTTCGTCTACCTTCCAGGAAAAGTATCCTACTCGGGACGAAAAGGGAACTGGGTAGGAAAGCACGGAGACGCAGTCCTGGAAAAATGCAAGGAACTTGCCTTGGAAGAGGTTGAGAAACGACATGAAGAGCTTTCCGATGAGAAGAAGCAGAAGATAGCTGATAAAGTAGGAGTAGCGGCTGTACGATACTTCCTGCTGAAGTTTACTCGTGAGAAGGATATTGACTTCAGCTTTGAGAAGGCGTTAAGCTGGGAGGGAGACTCAGGCCCTTACCTGCTATACTCCACAGCACGAGCACACGGAATACTCGACAAGACAGAGATGGAACCAGAGTTTACAGGGTATGAGGAAGAGATAGAGTTTGAACTGATTCGTGAGTTAGACAAGTTTGAGTCTGTTGTGGAGAGTGGTTACGACTCTCAGGAGCCTGCCAAGTTGATCCATTATCTGAAAGGTTTGGCGGAGAAGT
>JBDGRC010000093.1:0-16021 GCA_042218495.1 Candidatus Nanohaloarchaea archaeon
CCGCACCATATCTATCTTTCAGGAGTTCGGCGTGGCGCTTCTTCATACAGATTACGGTATCGGCTGAGGAGACATCTTCACCGGTCAGCTGCTCCGGAGATTCTTTGGAGTAGCTCCAGACCTCCCTTCTCTGCATCTCTTTCTTCACTTCTTCGATTATCGGTTTTCCAGCCTCTGTTCCTGCCGAAACCGGATCAAAACCATCAGAGTGGTTCTTCCTGGTGTAGGCCTCTGCGAATAGGCTCCTGAAGCGGTTGCCAGTGCAGACGTAAAGAACCTTACGACCCATACTGGATGTCTAGTGCTGAAAAATAAAAACTGGAGTCATTCTCGACATCAAACCTCCAGCAGGAATAAAAGGAAGATCATTCCAGTAAGGAGTAGTGAAACTCTACAGGCCTTTACTGGTACTCGTGACTGCGCTCGCGTTCAAAGGCGTTTCCACGTCCCAGCAGGGCGATCTCGAATGCGAGAAGATTCAGGAGGTAGAGAGAAAAGCTGAGAAAAGCTTCGAACAGACAGACACCAGGATGGAAAGAGAGAAACTGGAGAGAAAGTTCGAGAGGAAGATGGATGAGGCAAGGCAGAAATGCGCTGAAGAAGACGAAGGAAAAGAAACCGGCGAAGACTACCGTGAGAAGATCGAAGAGACAGATAAGCCTAGAGAAGGGAGCTTCGAGAAGATGGGAGAGAAAAAGTGCCGCGAGAAGGCTTCCGAGATCAAGGAAAGCTTTGTGTCGGAGCTTGAGGACTCCTCGTTTCGCTCGATGGGAGAGATCGTCGATAGACACATGTCAGACAGGGCGAAGCTGATCTCGAGATGTGAAATATACGAAGGCCGTGGAAGAGGCTCCGGGGGTACTGAACCTGGCGAAGTGGCAGGGGCGCCTCAGGAACGGAAGGATGTAGAGCTAGATTACAGCCTGCCTCCAAAAACCTCCGAAAAATGCCGTGCACGGGTCAGCGACCTTGAAAACAGGTACGAGGAGAGAATCAAGTCATCCGGGAGTAGAGATGAGCTGAGGAACGAGTTCTACACCAGGGTAGAGAATGAGCTGGAGAACTGCGAGCCCGGGATGAAGATAGTGAACGTGTCAGAGGCTCCATCACAGGTCCCCGAGAGCTGCAAGAGAAAGATGAGAAAGCTCAACAGCGAGATACGGAAGGAGACGGGAGCTTCAGTCGGTTCGGAGGTTCCGGAGGAGTACAGGAAAAGGTACAGGAAGAGGATAGAGGGATGCATGACGGGCATGATACAGCAGAAGGTCACTGACCGGATCAGATCAGAGATCATGAGCAGGATACCCGGAAAGGGATCTAAATCCGACGGAAACGGAAACAAGATCCAGAAGAAGCTGAACAAGAAGGAAAAAAGGATACAGGAGCTGAAGAAAAAGCTGAAGCAGAAAGAAGCCAGGAATAGAAGCGAAAGGACGGAAAACAAAGGAAAATCAACCGAGGCTTCTGCTGAAAAGGAAGCTTCGGGCGGCACCAGGAACGCGGATGGTACGGCAGAGGATACCGGACCGAGAGGAACCGAAGGTGAAAGACTGAGGTCGTCCGCCGGCGTCGGCAAGCAAAGTCCGGTACCGAAAACCATCATCGCAGCAGTCAGCGGAATACTCGGCTGAGAGAGGGAACCGGACAGAGAAGCTTCCGGAAGTCTCCGTAATGGGGGAGATAGCTGGGCCAGAGACGGTATGCCAGGTTCCGGACATCTCCGCGCCGAATATATACACCCTCCAGTGCGAACAGTTAGATACCGATGACGGTGCTACTCAACGGAAAGTTCAGGAAGTATCTCGAACTGGAAACCAGGATGTCCGACAGGGAGATCAGGAACGCCAGGAGGTTGATCAGGAACCTCGCCCTGAAGCACAGCAGGGTCGAGGAGGTGGACAGGTCCAGCCTGGAGGACTTCGAGAGACAGGTACTGGAGCTCTTCATAGACTACCGTATGAGTCACAGTCCGGCAGCTGACCTCCTGAACCTGCACGTAGGAGAGAGTGCGGCTGGAGGAGCGAGAAAGGCCTAGGAAGCTTTTCCGTTGTCCCGGGAAAACGATTTAACCCGGTCCACCAAAACTCGCTCTATGGAGAGCATAGTTCGCAGGCTGCTGAAGAAACATGTGGAGCCGATAGGAGGACGTATCCTGGGGCGTCTCTGGGCACCCTGCAGCGTGGCGGTGCTGGCCCACGGAGAGCATGAAGATGTACTGGTGCTGGAGGCAGCCGGAAACCACAGCCTCCCGGGAGGACTCGTTAAGGGAGGAGAGACTCTGAGGGAAGCGGCGCGCAGAGAGGTAAAGGAGGAAACCGGGTGCGAGGTCAGCGTCGGAGAGCTCCTCGACCTGAGGTACGAGGGTCTGGCGCCGGGAATCCACTTCTACTTCGAGGCAGAGGTCGAAGAAGCGGAGCTGAGCGGCAGCTGGGAGGGTGAACCAAGGTTCGTCGAAAGGTCGGAGATCAGGGAACTAGACTGGGAGCTTCATCACTCCCACGTCCACGAGTATCTTTTTGACGAAGACAAAAAATAGGTAGGATATGTTCAGGACTCCTCCTCTTCGGAGGCGTCCTTCCTGGCCCCATCGACATCGGGAACCATTCCCTCCGTGTCGGCTGCCTTCGCCACCTGGGATGGGTCGACGTCCGGCCCCATGTTCTCCGCCTGCTTGGCCTTCTTGAGGTCCTTGCCGACGTCCGATACGAACTCCCGGGACTCGCTCTGCAGCTCGTAGAGGTCTTTTTCGTTGACCTCATCGAGCGACTTGTCCTCGATCTTGGAAATCACTTCGTCCCAGCGCTCGAACAGCTCCATGTGGCCCTCATCGACGTCGAGGTTGGACTTGACGACTTCGGGAAGATCCTCCCTGTCTTCGGGCGGCTCGACATCCTTCGATCTCAAAGCGGCGACGTTGGCCTTCAGGAACTTCTTGTAGTCGTCGTAGATCCCCTGAACCTTCTTCTTGGACCCGATCTGGGATACCAGCTCGTGCATCCTTCTGACGAAGTCGTCCGCCATCTCCAGGTGCTCTTCGACCATCTCTCCAGTGACTTTCTGTGCCTCCTTCTCGCCAAGGTCTCCGAACTCGTAGATGTCACGCGCCTTTTCAACGTACTCCTCGTCGAGCATATCCTTCTCGACGAACATCTCCTCGAGAACGTCAGGCACCTTCTCCTTCGCGGGAGGCTGCTTGCCCGCAAGCATGATGGGTCCCTGTCCGGCGTTAGCCATCACCTGCTCGAGCTTGTGAGGAATAGAGCTTCTCATGCGTTTCTCGGCCTCCTTGTATCCGCTGGCCGCGAGCTTCAGCCTCTTCTTAACGGACTCCTGAGTGCCGGATATCTTTCCTCTCTGCAGGAGCCTCTTGGCCGGCATGAATATTCCGACGTCGTAGACTGCCTCTCCGTTCCTCACCGCCTCTATCGCCAGCGGTTCTCCCTTCCTCAGTGAGTCCCAGAACTCTGTCAGGAAAGGGAAGTACTGTATCGTGATCCTGTCATCGGTTTCCTTCGCCAGGTCGGTGACCTTCTTCTTTATCTTGTTCCTGGCGTCCTTGGGCACGTCCTTCTGGAGCTTGGTATCGTCAAGTATCACCAGCGTGTCGATATCGCTGTCGTAGCCGTGTTCTCCCTGCGGCACGCTTCCCCAGACCGCGACGCACTTCACCTTGTCTTCAAGCTTCTCCACGAGCTTGTCCGCGAACTCCTGGGCGCTCTCCATCCTTTTTTCCTTTGACTTCTCACGCATCTCCTTTATGTTGTCCTTGTGACTCATTGAACTCTCACATCATCTAGTTTGAACATCACAATTATAAACCTTGCCAAATAATTGTTACTTGACAATGACATCTTACTCCGATGCGGAGATGGCCAGGGCGCTGGCAGGAACTCCAGCGAGGAACTACTTGAACAGAATGAAGTTCTGGAGAGACACGGAGCAATTGCTGGAGGATTCTTACGAGGAGTCCCTGAAAGATGCAGATCCAGATATGCTGATGGTTCACGGCTCTAATGCCAGCCTGGAGAATCCCGATGAAGCGGAAGAGGAGGAGATAAGAAACGAGTACGAGAAGATAGAGAGAAGAATCGATGTCATGAAACAGGATCTAGAAAACCTGGATAACGTCGAAGATACTGAAGTCCTGATGTTTGAAGACGAGTACGAGGTTCTCGAAAAAGCTGGAGATTGCCTAGAAGTTGAAGGCATCGATGGAATTAAGGAAACATATGGAGTAAACTTCACGGATAAAGACGCAGACCCATCCAGTACATACGAAGAACTCAAGACAGCCAGTGAAGAAGAGGATGTAGAAGAAATCAGGACGTACACATCAAGCGGCCAGAGAGAAAAAGTCCAGCACATAGCTGAAAGAAACACTGATCTGGATGTCACGACCTTTGGAACGCCACGCTTCAGTGCAAGAGACACTGGTCGCCACTACATGATCAATAAATGGGACAAAAGAGTTCAGACCAACAGCCTCTTGAGAAGCGGAAGGAATTTATTTTCCAGAGGTTTCGGGATTTTATAAAAGTGAGTCAGATTTGCCGAGAGCACTGGGGGATTAACAGAATAAAAAATTTGTTGTACCATATGAACGTGATTTCAGGGGAATCAAAATGATGCAGAGTTCGATGAACGATATCAAAGAAATTCTGGAAGAAAAAACTCGCGAGCTGGGACCTGATACTGAAGTACCTGTAGAAATAAGAAAAAACTTAGATGGTGCTACACAGACCGTAAAGGAAACAGAGTTAGAGATGTGGAAGCTGAAGGAAAAACTGGTCCAAGAGACAGGAAGGAACTACGGTAAACCGGACTGGAATTATCAGTCCCATGACTATGACGGTCAAAACGATACTCTGAGAGTGACATTTGCCAGAAGAGTTGGCAGGAATATTCCATACACGGATTTTAATCTGGGATTCAATTTAAGATCGGAAAAATACACAGTCGATTTCGACTACTAACGGTACTCCTCCTGCGGATAGTCTCTAGGCGACAGGTCTTCTTGGATCGCTCCAACGGAGGAATACGTGTAGTCGAACTGCTCGGCCTGTATCAGGTTCTGGAGCGGATCGAAGGCGTGCTGCTCGATCCTGGCCATCTCCGAGGCGTACTGGGCCTCGTCCAGACCGAAGAACCGTGCCTGCAGGGACTGCTCCACGTTCTCGTAGTCGCCGTCAAGAGGGATGCTCTCTGGATCCAGGTCGTCAGGCGAGATTCCTCTCTGGATCATGTCCATCGCAACCCTCATGACGTAGATTTCCTCCCTGTACTCCCCTCCCACCTCAAACATCAGGATTGATTCCTCGTCTTCGTTCCTGCAGAAACCCGCGTCCACCAGCTCGTATAGCCACCTGTAAAGGGTTGTATCTCCTCTCGCGAACGGCCCGTGCCTGTGTCCTCTCTGCTGCTCCCACCCAGGCTTGGTAAGATGGTATGTTCTTAAAATTTTGGATATAGGCTTCTCTGGATCCGCATCGATCACCCCTTCCTCTGAAAGCACCCTCTCCAGGTCTATGAACTTTTCAAACTCGTTCTCGGGATCTACACCGTAACTGGCAACGTGCTCGAGGTCGATAGTGAACTTCACAAGGTTTTCATCGTACTCTTCCAGCTCATTTCTCGCGGTCATGTTGATAGCGTGACACACGACGGATATGTCTTTAGGCCGCCAGAGCCTGGTAAGCTCTCCGGGATCGCCGAACATAGCCTCGATGTTCACCTTCAGACCGAAACGGTTCATCCATTCGATCCATGTATACTTCCTCGAACCGTCCTCGCGCTCTATATCCGGTTTTGCATCTTCAGGCATTTCAGGAGTGTCAAAGGCGTCGGCAGAGAACTTTTCATCGTCCTGGGTGAAATGTCCCCAGAGATATGCTGCTCCGACGGCCGCGGTTGCATTGCTCCTGAACTCCCTGTCTTCCGAGATCGCCTCCTCGAACTCCGAGTAGTCTCCAGTATCAATGCCCTCCTGCTCCGCGTATCTCCCGACGATTGCGTCCCAGATGAACCTGACTGCCTCATGGTCCGTGGTCTGCATCCATGCCGGAATTATGTTATAGTATACCTCGGACTCCTTGTCCATCTCATTCTCAAGGCCTCTTCCTATCCCTGTATCCAGCAGTTTCGAAAATAGCTCCGGTCCGACAGGTTGCTCGGATCCATCATAATCTCCTTTTCCTGAGAACACCTGGCGCGCTTCGTGTTCTATATCTATATCCCCGACCTCCCCTAGCTTCGCCGCCTTTTGAGGGATTTCACCTTCTGTAATATCGTTTAACGATTGCTCTAGACTGACTCGCTTTATATTAAACGACAGTTCGTTCCATGTCCGGTTCACTGCCTCCTGAATCTTCCCTTTTAACTCCTCCTTTCGTGAGAGAACTTGCTGCCTGGCTTCCTCATCGCCAATTAGGATTAAGCCTTCCTCCAGTCTCCTTACCGCCTCTTCTACAGAGCCTCTTTGCCCTCCTGTAATTTCTTTTATCAGATCTAAAACATTTTGTATAGACATATCTTTATCATTTCCTTCATCATCAACCTCCGTCCAGGATATCTCATCGACGCCTACTCTAAACGCTATATTCCCAAATTTTTGTTGAGACCCCTCCGATTGAATCACGTCTGCCTGTCCTGCTCTTTCCCCAATAAGGTCTAAATCGAAGAATATCTCGTCCGCCACGATTTCCTGGATCCGAACCCATGAATTCTCAAAGTCGTCGTTCTCGCTGGCGAAAGCAGAGTAGAGCTGAAGCGGTCTGACGTTCTGTTCCAGCAGGAAGTCATACAGCTTTTCGAGGAAATCCTTGTTACGGTAGATGTTCTTGTCGTCCGGCTTCCTTCCGTTAACCTGGGTTATGGGGTATCCGAACGGATCGACGGACTTGTCGCTCGCTATCTGCTCCTTCTGAGCCGGCAGGTTTGCTATCGACGCGTGCATGTTGACGTATCCTATGGAAATTTCCTGTTCATCAACTTCTGTCTTGAAAGACGCCATCTGCTCCAGGTACGTGGTGAAGTACCTGTGGGCGATCTTGTAACCGCTGGCCTGGCCCGATCTTGTCGCGTAGGCCGCCGTGAAACCGATGTTTTTCTCCCCGTGCAGAGTAACCTTGTCGAATCCGACCCTGTCGATCGCGTTCTTGACCTCCAGCCTGTCGATCTGGAACGTCGAGGGGTTGTCTATCTCGATCTCCATTATCTCGCCTCCCAGCTGGGACATCCTCCCTATTCTCCGGTCAAGAGGTCCTGGGACATCTCCTATGTCCAGCCCTGCGGTGTTTCCGACCAGGTAGTTCATGTCGCTGTAGCCTTCGCTCTCGTCCTCGTCGGATTCAAACCTGTCCTTTATCGAGTCTATCAGAAAGGTCATCTAGCCCCAGTGACTCATTGTCACCGCTGGTTTATAGAATCAACTCAGGCCTGCCGAAGCTCTTGGACCAGGTGACTACTTCATTGTGTACATTCCGAACCCGATCTTGAGGTTGTAGTAGTAGTTGAACTTCATCTCGGTCTTAAGGTCGTCCAGCGGATCGTTCTCGAGGCTGTCCGGAACCGTGTAGGGATCCTTCTCGTAGTGACCTGCCAGCTTGAGCCATTTCTGCTTGAGATCGCTCATACCCGAGTCTTCGCTCGGCTCGTGGAGTTCCATGCCCAGCACCTCGTAAACCGCATCCAGCACCTCCTCGTTGTACTCCTCCTCGAAGACGTATGGGTTCTCCATCCCGTCCTCCACCCTTCTAAGGAGCGCGGAGAACTCTATCGGAACGTCGGTGTCCTCGGCCTCCTCGTCCACCTTTTCTCGCATCTCTCTCACCGACCACTCCTTCTCCTGGCGCTTCTCCCTCAGCTCCTGGCCCTGTTCGTCGGGTTCGAACTCGCCGGTGTAGTCCTGGATCATGTTCTCCATCATCTCCTGCTTCTGCTGGATCTTGTCCCTGAATATGTTGTCGAAGACGTGCTCGCAGACGATCGCGGGGAACCAGAAGACCGTGCAGGACGACGGACCTCCCGGAACGTTTGGCTGTTCGCCGGACGCCAGGTTCACGTGCACAGAATGTATGACAACGACGCGGTAGTGCGTGGCCTCATCCTCCGATGTCCTGGTGAAGTTCAGCTCCTCCTTCTTCAGCGGCATGTAGCAGACGAACTCGAGGTCCCTCCGCATCGAGGCGGTTCCCTGGACCGTGGGGTAGAAGTCAAGCCCGTCGGACAGCAGGTTCCTGTCCTTCGGGTTGATCATCGAGACGTCCCTGATGTACGGTCTCAGCCAGTTCTTGGTCTCCTCCATCGACCTCTCTGTGTTCTTGAGCTGTCCTTTCAGATCCTCGAGCTTTCTCTTGACCTCGCTGCCGTAGAGATCCTTCCATTTCTCGTACATCACCCACTTCTTCTTGAGTATGGCCTTCTCGTTCCGCGGAAGCTGGTTCAGCCTCGGGGTGTCGAACTCCGACTCATCCCCATCCTTCAGGTCGTCCAAGCCTCTCATCTCGTAGAAGTCGGCGACTATGGAAGGATACAGGTTCTGGTCTCGCAGGGTTTTGAGCGGGGCCTCGTCGCTCCCCTGCTGAGCTCCTCCACCGGCTCCGTCCACCAGCTCCACGAAGTCCGCTTTCAGCTCGATCTCTCCCTCCTTCCCGGAGTTGAGGGCCTCCACTCTGGATCGGAGCTTCCTGATGTCGTGCTCGAGCTGATGTTTCTGCTGCTGGAGATCGGATAGGCCGCTGAGCGTCTGATTGACGCGCTGCTCTGCCTGCTGCTTTCTCTGCATGAACTCCTGGTGGAGGTTGGACTGTGGAGCCACGAATATATCCTCGCTGGTCTTACTGACCTCGTAGTCGAGATCTTCGTCAAACATGTCGGCTACGACCCACGAAAAGGTGTACGGAACTCCCTGAGAGTCGTTTGACAGCTTCACGTTCTTGTAATGATCGCCCATTATCGATCTCAGTAGCGGCGCACCCTTTTCGTGCTCCTTGACATCCTCGAAGCTCCACACGTCCTCCGACTTTATGTCGTCCCTGATGTCAGAATTCGGTGCCCCGGCGCCGCTGCCGTCGACGTCGTGGACCTTGAAGACATGTCCGAACCTGCAGGTGTCTGGCTTTTCTCCGTGGCTCACGTCCAATTCTACGGTTCGCGTCTACTTAAAATCGCTGATCGCGGCGATACGTAGAGATGCCGGAGATCCGAGTGCAAAGTTTAATCAACCGGTCGCACGCATGAGATTTCATGGGACTTTTTGACGATGTGAAGGACTCTCTGCACAGAGGAAGCGACAGTTCGAGCTCTGGCAACTCCGGGGGTTCGTCAGAGAGCTCCAGCGGATCAGGTACGGGGTTTGATAGCTCGGAGTTTGACTCGTCCTTCGAGGGAAAGGAAGGCTCCTCCGGCGGCAACACGCCTCCTACCGGTAAAAACGCCGATCTCGCGCCGGAGACGCCCGGAAAGCCGGGCGGGAGAGCTCAGGAACAGAGAGGTTCTCCTCAATCCGGAAGGCAGGGAGGCAGAAGGCAGCAGGGCTCGAGCGGCCGTAGAAGCCAGGACCGGAACGGACAGCGTTCCGAAAGGCGGAGAAACAGCCGGGGAAAGGGAACAGGAACACCCAACGCCCAGGCAGGAAGGCCGGAGCCGGGAAGCACCGAGCCGCAGGTGAGCTCGAACACCAGGAAGAAGATGGAGAACGCGGGACTTGACGTGAACGGAGGCCAGCGGCGGAACGACCCCAGCCAGCCTGTTTCGGATCAGATGGACGACATACAGGAGCTGAAGTCCCAGAACGAACAGATAATCGAGCTCCTGAAAAGGATCAGTCAGTCGCTGCAGAACCAGACCGGTCAGCAACGAGGAACAGGCAGGCGTCAATGAACATAGAATCCGAGCTACCGGAGGACTTTGACAGCCTCAGCGAGGACGAAAAGGTTGCCAGACTTCTTGAGCTGGAGGATCGGTTCGACGACTCCACCGACGAGGGCGCGATAAAGAGGTGCATGGTCGAGGAGCTGATCCGAAAGTACAGCTAGCCCATGGCCATTATACCGAAGAAAGACCAGGCCCCCTTGAGGAGGAGGACGGCCGAGAGTATCTCGACTATACCGGATGATATGGGCGGGGTTCCTATCAGGAGGATGCCGGCGGAGACGATGTCGGCTCCAAGACCCAGAACGTGGAAACCCGGGGGAAACAAGGGCACGCTTACGCAGGAACCCGCTCCCTTGACCGCGAGAAACCCCACATGAGCCATGGCGAAGCTTTCGGGAACCGGAGAAGCCGTGAAGTACATTATAACCGCCATAAGGAGGTCAAACATTCCCATAGGGTCAGGCTTCAGCATTGGAACCAGCAGCTGAGTACTGGCGGACGAAACTTTTAACCGGTCAGTCCAGCATGATCGTCCTGTCGGCGGCGTTCCTGAGAGCGGTGGAGAAGCCTGGCTCCATGCCCGCTACCACTGTCTCCTTCCCGTGCTCCTTCGCCTTCTGTATCACTGGAAGGAAGTCGGTGTCCCTCGTCACAACCACGAGTATGTCTATCGAATCGTTGAACACGGCCTCCATCGCGTTCACGGCCATGTAGACGTCGACGTCGCTTTCCTTGTCCTTCTCGCCTCCGAGACCCAGGGCGGCTTCAAATCCCTGTGACGCGATGGCTTCAATCAGCTTGTCAGAAGCGTACTGGTTCAGGAACACCTTTCCGACCTTGATGTTTCCTATGCTTTCCACCTCTTCCCTGAGAGAGTCGAGGTCAAGGTCGAATTCCTTCCTTATTACGTTTGGGCCGTCGACATAAACGGCGACGTTCGGATCCTTCTCCAGACCGTTCCTGAACTTTTCCAGAACCATACTGAATCAGTGACTTCCAACGGGTTAAAAGCTACGGGAGACCAAAGAATTTCTTAGCGTTTCGGGAGGTGGTCTCGACGACCTTTGTCTCTTGCGCCGATTTGATCTCCGCGAGCTCTTCGGCGGCTTCAGCAACGTTAGAAGGCTCGTTTCTCCTATCAGGATAGAGGAAGGGAGAGTCTGTTTCGATGAGAACCGACTCGAGATCTACGGATCTTGCTATGGTCCTAACCCGGTCGGAGTACAGTACCTGGGTCGTCACCCCTATCAGGTGACCGGAGGACGCTATTTCCTCAGCGAGATCCGGTTTTCCGTTGAAGCAGTGGAAGAACGCCCTGATATCGAACTTCTCCACCACCTCGAAGCACCTCCGCTCTGCGTCCCGGGAATGTACCGTGACAGGAAGCTCCAGCTCTTCAGCAAGCTCCAGAAGGCTTCTGAAGATGCTTTCCTGCTCCTTTCTCTCCTCTTTACCGGTGACTTGATGATGATCCAGCCCTATCTCGCCTACCGCGGCCGGCTCCCACTCTCTTATCTGGCGAACAGCTCTCTCCAGACAGTCAAAGCTTTCAGTGAACGTTGGATGAAGGCCGTAGTTAGTAACGAGGAGATCATCGTCCCTGCAGAGATCCCTGACCTTGCTGTTCCGATCCGGGTCACAGCCAGCCACGACAGCATAGTTCAGGACGTTCCTCGCTCTCTCGATAACTTCATTCCTGTCTTCGTCGAACCTCTCGAAGTCCAGGTGGCAGTGCGAGTCCACGGGCTTCACTCGAGATCCCTTCGCTCCCTGTCCAGCCTGGATGCCGTGGCTCCGGTCTGGTTCATGTACTTCGAGTCCTCCTTGTCACCGTAGGGCTCCTCCGCCGGAGATGTCATCGTCTCGAACGCAACCTGGCAGAAACGGTCCTCGGGATGAATTGTGATCGGCACGTTGCCCAGGTTCTGTATCTCGAGAGTGATCTGGCCCTCGAACCCGGCGTCCACGAAACCGGCCGCGGCGTGAGGTATGAGTCCCAGCCTGGCGTAGCTGCTCCTGCCCTCGATCCTTGCTATCATGTCATCCGGCACCTTCAGCGTTTCGAGCGTGGTTCCGAGGATGAACTCGCCGGGGTGTACGACCATGCCCTCGTCCGCGGATGCCTCCTTCGTCTTCTGGATGCCGCCGTACTCTTCCATCGACCGTGTATCTATTCCCGTGACCTTTCTCGTTTCCAGAACCCCGAACCTGTATCCCAGGCGGAGGTCAATGGACGACGGTCCGATCTGCATCTCTGGATCGAACCCGGGGCCGTTTTGCACTTTCACCGCGTCCTCTTTCTCGACTATCTTCTTCAGGTCGCGGTCGGACAGCACTGTCATAGAATCTCTTTTTCAGCAGACGTTTTATTCATCCCGGTGAATACAATGTCGTGGAAAGGATAGTTCTGGTGACCGGACTCGTGCTGGTACTCGGCAGCCTTGCAGGAGCCCAGACTTTCTACCAGGTGGATGCCGGAGAAGAGACAGCCCTGGTGAACACGTCGACCAGGCTGGAATGCGAGGAGTGCCCGGTGTCAAGCTGGACGGTGAGGCTCAAGATACCGAACGATGCCAGGATCCTGAACGTCACAAGTCAGAACGGCGAGGTAATAAGATCCAGAACGAGCGGAGATATCTTAAAAGTGGAGACATCAACTCCTGCGGCACGCTCGGAAAAGATAACAGCAGTCTATACGACGAAGGCAGGCAGAAATCGGGTAAAAGGAGGTCTCTACACCAGGCGCCTGAGCCTCTCGGGGTTCCCTGAGAGAACGACGTCAGGAATCATCAGGTCGGAGAACCTCCTCAACGCCAGGGTTGGAGAAGGGTTCCGGTTCAGTCCCGGAGAGGACTCGGTTAACTTCTCCGGAGAGGGACCGACCAACGTGGTTATAGCGACGGGCCAGGGAAGGGAGAAGGAGAACTTCGAGTTCTTCGGGAAGCCGACGGAGAGATCGAGCCTGGCGTACAGGATTTCGGCCGGAACTCTCTCGACCTCCAACAGGTTCGAGAGGTTTCCTGTAGCGAAGCTTGACACGGAGACGTACGACAGGAGGCTCAACAACTGGAGCGCTGGCCAGTACGTGAACGCGACGATAGTGATGCGTAGCGACCTGGAGAACGAGGAGGCGCCCATCCTTGCCCACGAAACAGTACACGGCCTTAACCAGCAGCTCCTGGGAGCGGGGAGCATCGATGCCTGGTTTGACGAGGGAACAGCCAGGTACGTCGAGTACCTTACGCGTAAAGCCCTCTCGGCGAACAACAGCGACATCAGAACAAGAAACGTGTTCGGCGAAGACACCAGCTACACTGACTACAGGAACGGTCGCCGCTACAGGTACACACTGTTCTCGAAGGGAGACAGGAAAGATCTCTGGAACTACTACAGTGAGGACAGGAACTGGATGAAGAACTGGTCTCCAGAAAGAGGCAGGAGGGACTTTGGCTACGCCTACAGCGAACTCATCTTCAGGAACCACGTGTCGAGAAACGGCTCGATCAGAGAGCTCTACAGGGAGCTGGAAATGTCTAACTCGAGCCAGAGCACCTGGGAAACTCTGGAAGGAGAGGTCGACCTGACTCCATGCAAGTACAGTTCACGGGAGAGGTTCAGGAGCTGCCTCGAAAGAGTCAACAGCTATGACCATCCTGTCTACATCTCCGAGGGGAGGAACTTAGAGAGGAATACCCTGGAGGTGTCATCTCCGGTCGTCGATCGTCCGGAGGGCGACGTGGAATCCGGTTTCAGGGCTGCCGCTCGCGACGCAATCGCTCTGTTTAATAGTCTGCTTGACCGATTACTTGATATAGCGGGCGAGAAAGAATGATAGAACACGAACTGATAACGCTGATCCAGAACCACGGAGTCCTTGCTGTGGTGGCAGGAGCCCTGATAGAGGAGATCGTAGTCCCGATACCTTCACCCGTTATCCCCATGGCTGCCGGGGCCTTTCTGATACCGCCGGGAGCAGGAGCTCTGGAGACATTCTTGACCGCTTTCTTTGTTATCACGCTGCCAGGAGCGGTCGCCTCGGTCGTGAGCTCCTACTTCGTATACTCCATAGCTTACTACGGCGGCGAGCCCGCTGTCAGGCGTTTCGGAAAGTACCTGGACCTGGAGTGGGAGGAGGTCCAGGCAATGGAAGAGTACTTCGGCACCGAACGAGAAAAGTATCTCGTGGCGGCGTTCAGGGCAGCTCCTGTAGTTCCGCTGTCGCTGGTCTCGGGAGCGGCCGGCCTCTTCCAGATGGACTGGAAACAGTACGGAATATGGAGCTTCGTGGGAATGGTGCCAAGGTACCTTTCATTGTCGCTGATCGGATGGTACTTCAGGGAGAGCTTCTCGGATATAGCCGCCGGCATAAGCACGACATCGAAACTTGTGGCTGCGACCGCGGCAGCCTCGGTGCTGATCTATCTCGGTTACCGGCAGGGAAAAAAGACGTACAGGAAGATCCTGATAGAGTAGTCAGTACTTGGACTGACGTTTTCTCGCGTTCTCAAGCGATCTCTGGATCTGTTGATCGGCCTCCGAGACCACGGCCTCTCCGTGGCCGCTGTACATCCGATCGACATTGAGTTCCGCCACATCCTCTATCGAACTTATCAGCAAGTCCCTGTCTCCCTGCTCCAGGTCGGTCCTGCCGAATCCTCCGTCAGGGAACACCAGATCCCCGGCGAACAGGATTTTCTCCTCGCTGCTGTAGAGACATACGGAGTCGTCCCTGTGGCCGGGGGAATGGATTACCCTGAAGCTCTTCCCGGCGAGCTCTACCTTCTGGCTGTCCCCGATCTCCTCCGCATCTACAGACAGGTTACAGGGTTCGAATGCCAGTACCTCGGGAGAGAACTCTTCCACAATATCCGGGAGGTTCCCGACATGGTCATGGTGGGAGTGAGTAATTACAACTTTTTCCACAGATTCCAGATCCCTGATCTCCTGCCAGCAGTCTCCCTCGCCCGCGTCCACCAGCGCTCTTCTTTCTCCGCTCTCGAGCAGCCAGACGTTGCCGGTGAAGTCCTCCGCGGAGGAAGCCAGGTTCCTGACGTCCATCAGTTGTGCTCCAGCGCGTCCACGGCTATAGCGGCTGCGACTACGGTTTCTCTGTCGACAGGCAGATCCTGGTCGAGCCTGAGCACGTAGGTGTCGCGCAGGCTGAACTTTCCCTTTATCTCCCCTACCTTCTCTCCGTCGCTGGTTATGGTGTAGCTGTGGGGTATCAGAGATGCCACGTCGGAAAACGTTCTCAGGACTTCTACAAGCGTGCTGCTGCTCTCAATCCTCGCCAGCTCTTCGCCGCTTTCCGGATGCTTGATCTTCCAGACGTGCTTGAAAAAAGTGAACTTCTTGCCAAGGATGGCGAAGGTCTCGCCGCTTTCCTCGTCGACAAGGGAGTAGTCACCCGCGAAGTCCATCAGCTGCTCTGCCTTCGCCCTGAAAACCACGTTTCCATCCGGATCCTTGAAGGGGAACTCCTCCTTCATCTTGAACATCTTCTGCCTGGACTTGAGAACCGTGTTACCGGCCGAGTCCTCAACGGAGAACTTGTTCCTGATCAGGGACTGCTTTATGATGTATTCATTGTCGTCGAAGTCGAGAAGTCCTACCGTGTCGCTTTCATTTTCCATACCCATTGTATTGTGAACCAGTCTTAAACGATTGCGCCCTGTTCCTGTTACCTGATCCTGTACCGCAGCACGGCAGCTATTCCCCCCATGTTATGGAGCCTGCGACCCTGCTCGTGGTCCGTCGATATAATCTCGAGGTCACTACCCATCTGTCCGGCCTTCTCCTCCATCACGTCCACGATATCCGTCATCTCCTCGAGGTCCATCGCCTCCCCGCACTCCTCACAGGATACCGAGTCCTCTATCTCCGGCTCCTCCTCGAACACCTGTCTTTCATGTCCGTTCGGGCACCTGTAGGAGGCCCTGTAATGGTTGAAGTCCTCCGATATCAGAACAGTCTCCACAGCGCCCATCTCCATGGCCTTCATCACCTGCTCCAGGCCGTACTCGGACTTGCCGTTCTCCTCCTTCAGGTTCTCGAAGAAGGACTCCACCAGCTGCTTCTCCTTGACCACAGCGGCGTCCTGTATCTGGTCCTGTGACTTGTCCACCAGCTCCTCAAGCGCCTCCTCTCC
>JBDGRC010000094.1:0-3335 GCA_042218495.1 Candidatus Nanohaloarchaea archaeon
GACCGCTCCGCTGTCCGATCCGTTGTGGAGACGGGGGTCGGTCACGCCCGTGGTCGAACCCCAGTTGTAAAGGGTCTGGATCTCGTTATCGGAGAGAAGACGGTTGTACGCTCGGAAGTCAAAAATTGGACCATCCCACGCACGATCTTCGAAATGAAGATTCCCAATCCGAAACGTCTCATCTGTCTCAGACGGGGTGCCAGCCGATACCGTCCCTTGCGAAACTGCATCAATCAGGTACTCTAACTCGGTTGCAGAGCTATCGTATCGTAACGTATGGAATAGCCACTCACCAGTTGTGGTATTTCCAGACGTGACAATGTTAAAGGAGCCATCATAGATCGAGGCTTCGTGGCCGTTCGACCCTTGGTTCTCATATCCAATAGAAAGAACATCGTTCGAGTAGTTCACAATATTTCTCCTCCCTGTTGACCGTAGTCTCGACCACACAGTCAACGTAAAGTTCCCGTTCTGGAACAGTGAGTCCCCAAACGAAGCCCCAAGATCCACGTTGTCTGCAGTTCCAGAATTGAAAGAAGTCGCCTGCAACCCCCCCTTACCTGCAACACCTCTCGTCGTCCCGTTATGCGTTCCGTGGTTCCCATTCCCCGAAAGATCGGGAGCCTTACCGCTGGTCGTATGCAACGGCCACCACCCAACCAAACCATTCGTAATATTCTGAGTCGAACCGACCGGTAGAGCATGGTTCACGACAGAACCATCACCAAAATCGGTATTGGAAAGCGATTTGTGAACAACACCGGAGGAAGAACGGGCCGAGTCCCATTCTCCGCTCGAATCCCACTTCCCCACTCCGTTGTCGACATCACCGTAGTTCACGGAAGCCGCCTTGGTTAAATCAGAAGTCGAGAAATCCCAGCGAAGCCAGTAGTCCGAACCGCTGCCGCTCAGCTGGTTCAGAGTATAACTGTTGGTTCCATCGCCGACGCTTACGACCTGGTAGTTGTCGTAAGAACCGTTGCCGTCCGTGTCCTCGAACACTATCACCTCTACGGTCTGGCCGTTCAGCGTTGCGTCAGTCTCAATCCTTAACTCCTCCCGGACCAGCTTCATCCGTACGTCTCCGCCACCCACCGACTTCGTCTCGACAGCACTGCCATTAAAGCTCAGCTTGGCGTCAGCCACCGACAGATCACCATTATACATACAATTACCAGCAGAGCCATTTAACTGTTTCCGGAGCGAACCGGCGGGCATTCGAAATACTGAATGGGGTATGAACACCCACGATCGCTCGGACGGTTCAGGCAAAGAGTGGAGCCGGGAGCAAGGGTTCCCCGGATAACTGGAGAGTAATTAGAACCAGATGTTATTCGGCGAAAAGCCGGAGCAGGGATTTGCACCCTGGTCATCCGCTCTATGCCGTTTTCCAGAGTTTCTGGAGACTCCAGAAGCCTCTGGACTATTGACTGCAGGCGGACGCATAACTACTCTGCCACTCCGGCTATGCCACAAATCACGGGCCAGGGTTTTAAACGGCGAACAAGTTTCTCGGGTTTAAAACAGTAGTAACCCAGTTTGACATTAGAAGATAGAATGAAAGTAGAGGTACTCGGCAGCGCACAGGACGGCGGAACACCACATCTCGGCTGCGACTGCGAGTTCTGTGAGAGGACGAGAGAGGACCCGACGATCCACGGTCTGATAAGCTCGATAATGATCGAGAAGAGCGAGGGCTCGGGAAGATACCTCGTGGAGGCCACGCCGAACATCATGATGCAGATCGGATCTAAGTATGTCGACGGGCTCTTCGTACCGCACGCGAGGCTCGGGACTCTGGGAGGCATTGAGTTCTTCGGCGAGGAGGGCATGGATGCCGACAACCTGGCGGTATACTGCAACCCGGATGTCAAACATCATCTGATGAACAATGATCCGTACAGGCGGTTGATAGACCGGGGAAACATCAGCACGATGGACTTCTGCGACGGAGACTCGGAGCAGATCGGAGATGGCAGCATCAAGGCTCTCACGATGGATCACCCTCACCTGGGTCATGACACGACAGCCTACAGGATCAGGGGATCTGAGAGAACGCTGTTTTACCTCCCGGACATAAACGACTGGACTCCCGCGATAAAGAGAGAGATCGAGGACGCCGACCTGGCGATCATAGACGGGACCTTCTGGAGCAGGGACGAGATCGACCGGTACGACGAGGTTCCGCATCCGACCGTTCAGGACTCGATGGAGGAGTTCTCTGATCTGGAGACCGAGATATACTTCACGCACCTCAACCACACGAACCCTCTCCTGCTCAAGGACTCAGAAGAGCGAGAGGAGGTCGAGTCCCGCGGCTTCGGCGTCGCTGAGAGAGGTATGGAGTTCGAGCTCTAATCAAGCGGATAGGGGCGGCTGCTCCAGATGTAATCGCCAATCTTGAAGCAAGTATCATTGTATCTCACCCCATACCCGCGGTAGCAGGAATCTCTTTAAAATAGTCGATGACATGCCATTGCCAGGAACTAGCTTTAGCATCAAATCGGAGACCCGACCCGAACGCAAGCCTTAAATAATCTTGCCACCAAAAGGTAGTTATGTACGAGGAAGGTCTGGGATATGCAGCGGCAGCTGGTCTTTTATTCGGGTACGCTGCCGGCGAAATGGAGGATAAACTGCCTATAGAAAAGGGAGGTTCCAAGGTATTAGGTTCACTGGCCGGAGGATCAGTTTCAGCTGCAGGTGCACCCCCAGAAACAGAACTAGGCTCTCATGTCGGAGCAGCAATCGGTGTGGCCTATGTTAGCGCTGCTCTGGGCTACCACGTAAGCGTTACACCTGATCGAGAAGAGACAGGTACTGTAGATCCTGGGGATCTGCTCGAGCCCGATGAAAGCGAGACAGGTTCAGATGACGAGAACTGAGATCGACCAAGGATTCCCCCTTTCTTAACGATTCGATATGAAAGTAAAAATGTAGGCCGGGCGGTTCGGGGTCGCCTCATTCCGGAAATCCTCTCAAAGCCGGAGCCATCAACCTGGGAGCGGGGACGTGTCGGCGTTCCGGACCCCGAACCCTGTCGCCGAAGGTCCGTCCTCCGGGATGTCGGGGGTTGTGAACCGGGTCAGGCCCTGGCGGGAGCAGCCCTAAGCAGTCCGCGGCATGTTCGGAGGGTGGCGGACCTGAGACAGGACGGGATCATCCGGAGTCGACCGGCCTCCACCCCAGGGAACACTGTTTTTCACCAATTTTACAACCTTTTTCGCCGAAAACCTGTACATATTGATGTATATCTACGGCACCTCACACGTTTCGCAGGAGAGCATAGAGCTCGTAGAGGATAAGATGGAAGAAAAGCAGCCTGACATCGTGGC
>JBDGRC010000094.1:3435-7671 GCA_042218495.1 Candidatus Nanohaloarchaea archaeon
GAGCTTGAGGAAGGCTTTCCCGAGCTCCACAGAGTCCTGATAGAGGAGAGAAACTCTCACATGGCGGAGAGCCTTATCCAGCTGAGAGAAGAGCGCCCGGAGGAGGACATAGTCGCTTTCGTCGGTGAAGGCCACAGGAAGGCGCTGGAGGACATGATCAGCGAATGAGATCGATAGTAAAAGTTTCCTGGAAGGAGTCCGACTCCCCGAGGCTGAAGCTGGCATCTGAGGAAGGATTCGAGCACATCGACCTGGCGGAGGGAAGGAACCTGGACCTCGAGGTCATCGACGAGAGGCGATGCACAGGCTACCACGCGGCCCGCGGCGAGCTGGTGCCCTGCCCGGAGTTCCGGAGTATAGAATCAGGAGACCAGTGTCCGCAGTGCAGAGGGAAGGATATATACACTGAATACAGGCAGGGAAGCTCTGGAGAGAGGCTGGATTCCGAGTTCAGCGTCTATATCGCCCAGTGCGGTTCGGAGGTCAAGGTCGGTGTCACCCGGTCCTCCCGGCTGGAGACAAGATGGCTGGAGCAGGGCGCGAACTACGCCGCCGAGATCTTCTCGGGCCTGAGCGCCGAGAAGGCGTTAGAGAAGGAGTCGGAGCTGTCCGACATGGGCCTGAAGGAGAGAATTCGAAAGGAGCGTAAGACCGGGGATCACCCGGAAAAAATCAGCGAGGAACTCGACCGGATTGAAGCAGACACACAGGTAAAGCATATATCAAAGCCGCTGCAATGCTCCAGCCTTGAAAGGAAGGGGCTCTTTCCATCTCCCATCAGGAGAGCGGCCGGACAGATCGTTTCGGACGGCAGAAGATGCCTGGCCCTGGTCTCGGGAAAGGTCGTCGTGACTGCCCGCCAGAGAGAGCTGGAGGAGTTCTGAAAGAGAAAGTGATCTCACCTTTTGAAATACCGGAGCCAACAATTAACGGCTATGACCGACTTCGAGAGAGAGCTCGTCAACGCGTTCAACCGGTTCTTCGACGAGGAGGACATCGACGGTATAGCCCACAGGAAGAAGCAGCACAGGTTCTCATCCCAGCTGTGCGACGTGCTGGTGGACTCGCCACACGACATGTTCTACCTCGCGATAGAGAACAAGTCGATCAAGACCTCGAGCACCAACAAGCTCTACTTCTCGCAGCACTTCTCCGTGAGCGATAACGGACACCAGGTGAAGAGAATATCGGACTTTCTCGATAGATCGGGAAGAAGAGGCTTCCTGGCGGTCGAGCTCAAGCGCGGTGTCGGCAGACCGAGAAGAGCTTTTATGGTTCCCTGGGATGACCTCAGGGCAGTCTACCGGAACGATGAATCCGGCATGTCGCTGGAGAAGATCAGAGAGTACCCGGAGATACTCCGGGAGTCAACTTCTTACTCCGTGGCGGAGATGTGCCAGAACCTCTCCATCTAGAGTTTTTAACACAGAGGAGAATGTAGTCACATGGTAGCAGGACCCGATCTCAATGACCTGGAAAACCTCTTCCTGGCAGCTGCCGCGATCACCGTCGCCCTGACCGGATTCTACGGGAGCCTCGAGAGCTCGAGCATCAGAAACGCCAGCATCGCCGCCTCGGCCGCGCTGTTATCCCGGGAGGTGCTCCAGAGAGCCGTCGCCCGGTTCATAAAAACCGAGGTACACACCGAGCTCTCGAAGACCGGGACAGCCCTGACCGTAGCTGCCGGAGTCTTCTCGTACGTGACCTCCACTCCAGTAGTTTTCGCGGTAACGGTCTTCAGCGAGTTCTCCAACAGGCGCTACGAGAGCTGGGGTTACTCCATAGACGTCCCCTGGGTCAAGAGGAGATACTGGATGGCATGGACAGGCATCGCCGGAATGCTGCTGACAGCTTTTGCAGCTCACAGCCTCCAGGCATACACCGTGTCACGTTCAATATCTATAATCGCCCTATTTGCGCTTCTGCCGATGAAGGAAAACCTTCTGGTGGAGGGAGAGACAGACGGCGCCCGGATTCTGATCCATTCAGGCTTCATGTGGCTGCTTCTAACCGGGCTCGCGCTCCTCGGTGCCGTCTCCCCACTGTGAAACCTTAAGTTCAGGAGCTCACAAACTTCGGTATGCCCAAGATTTCCGTCGGAAGAAGCGACGAGGACTTCGAGGAACACGGCCTGAAAGGCACCGGCGTGATAGGGAGACACCTTGTAGGAGAGAACGAGGAAGCGCACAAAGCGAATCCCATACACTTCGACCTCGCCAAGCCTCACGTGGTGGGTCTCTTCGGTAAACGGGGAACCGGAAAATGCCTTCTGCCCGGCCAGAAAATAGTCACTCAAAACGGCCTTGAGGACATCGAAAAAGTCTTTGAGAGAGGGAGAGACAAAGGGGAGTCCGCAAAAGTGACAAGATCCGAGGAGCTCTACTTCTGCGACGGAGATACAGTACAGTCCATCAGCTCCAGGTTTGAATCCAAATCAAATGACATTACCGCGGTATATAGAAAGAGGGTTGATGAAAAGCTCGTAAAGATAACTACAAGTTCAGGAAGAACAGTCAAAGTCACACAGGACCATCCCTTACTGTCTTTATCCGGATGGCGAAACTCCGAAACATTCTCGAAAGGCGAAAGAATAGCTGTACCACGAAGTATAGATCTTGAGTTCTCCGATAAAAACCTCTCAATACCGGATGATCTTGAAGAAGCCGGATCTGGCAGCCTGAAAGGGAGGGAGCGGCGGCTCCCGGAGTCCCGAGAAGGGAAACTACCGGACCCGAGTGAAGGCACGGGTTATTTCCATGAAGAGCCTGGTACTGCTGAGGATGAGGTTTTCATCCATGAGGAAAGCGGAGCTGTAAGTTTAACGCAGAAGGGCAAGAAAGTTCTTGAAGACAGAAAAAAGGAAGATTATTCTAGATCTGGTAAGTCGCGCCCTATCAAGTCGCCGAAAGAGGTCTCCGAGGAACTGGCTGAGTTCTTATCTCTTCTGATGGCGGAAGGACACGAGCAAAAGACAACAAAAAAGAACTACAGGATAATATTTACCAGCGAGAACCATAGGCTTCTAAAACGATTTGAAGATCTTGGAGAAGAGCTTTTCGGACTGGAATTTAGCGAAATGGACGAAAACTCAATCTATACAAACTCCAGAGCTCTCGAAGAACTGCTTCGGTGCAACGGATATCCAACTTCCGAGAACTCATTCAACAGGGAGGTACCGAACTTCATACTGGCTTCAAGAAAGGAAGTGAACAGAGAGTTCCTGCAGAAATACTTCGATTTAGAAGGACACGTAACAGATCGGCAGATAGAGCTCTCCACGGATAGCAGAGACATTGCTGACAGCATTACATACATGCTTCTCCGGTTCGGAATAGTGGCGGGAGTCACTGTCAAAGAAAAATACGTGGCCAACACGGAAGAGAGCAAAGTAAGGGAACACTTCCAGCTGACTGTGTCAGGAACACAAAACTTGAAAAACTTCAAGGAAAACATAGATTTTTCAATCGATAAAAAGTCCGACAAGCTATCGAAAATTATAGAGGATTCAAATAAGAACGTTGATACGGTTCCGTGCGGAAACATAATCAAAAGATGCCGGAAAAAGATGGGTGCTGACAGAACACAGGTTTCAGAACACAGAGAGTCGCTAAAAGCCTATGAAGACGGTGGAACTCCTCCCAGACGCGATAAACTGGATCAGATCGTCGAAGACCTGAGATCCCATCACAGGAAGGTGTCGGAGCTTTTCGAAAAAACTAAGAAAGAGGAGAAGATAGATGCGGCAGAGGATCTAGTAGAAGTGTCAAACGTTCGCTGGAAGGAATTGATCACCGAACCAGATATTTCAGGATCTGAAGAGCACCTATCGCATGAGAAGTACAGGAACAACCCAGAAAAAATCATAGGACCTCTGACAGACCTATTCGAATCGAAGCACGATCTTGAAGAATCTCGAAGGCTTCTTCGAAAGCTGGAGCGTCTGGCAGATTCAGATATCTACTGGGATGAGATAGAAAAGATAGAAGAGATCGATTACGAGGGCTGGGTCTACGATATCACGGTAGAGGAAAATCATTCCTTTGTCGGAGGTTTCGGAGGCGTTTACTGCCATAACAGCTACTCGATGGGAACGCTGGCGGAGGAGCTCCAGACTTCCGACGTCTCCGACAACTGTTCGACAATTATAATTGATCCTATGGGCATCTACTGGTCGATGAAACGTCCGAACGACAGGGCAGCCACGATGCTCGAGGACTGGGGTCTCAACCCGGACGC
>JBDGRC010000095.1:0-21943 GCA_042218495.1 Candidatus Nanohaloarchaea archaeon
ACACGAGATGAGATCGAGAACGCACCACTAAAAGCAAAGATCAAAGCTGGCGAGGATGTTGTAAAACGCGCACTGGAAGAGCACGATCCGGGAGACGCCGTTATTGGATTTACAGGAGGAAAGGACTCCACTCTTACAGCCTGGATAGTCAAGAAGGTCTGTGAGGAAAACGATATAGAGAAGCCGCGTTTCATGTTCGTCGACCACGGTCAGCACTTCGACGAGATCGAGGACTATGTCGAACGTATCGCCGACGACTGGGGATTCGATGTAATGGTCGCGAAGAACGAGGACCTGATTGAAAAGGCGGACCAGCCGGGCGACAAGGTTGCCGTTGAAGAGCTCAATGACCGCAACCAGGTTGAAGCCGACCGTGTCGGAGACTACGAGGAAGTTCCATGGCTAATGGACACAGAGGCAGGAAACCATCTTCTCAAGACAGTTCCCATGAACCAGCTCCTGGAGAACCACGGTATCGAGATAGTGATAAACGGTGTCCGGTGGGATGAGCACGAATCAAGGGGTGATGAGGAGTTCTACTCGCCCCGGAATGACCCGGATCACACGAGAGTCCATCCGATCCTGCAGTTCGACGAACGCGACGTATGGGATGTTACGTGGCACCATCTAGTTCCTGACGTTGTCGAAGGATTCGAGAAGATGGAAGACTATCCGGAGACAGATGATGATCTGCCGGGCAGGCTGACAAGAGAGGACGTTCCGATCAGTCCGAAGTACTGGGCGGGCTACCGTTCGCTTGGAAGCGAAGTTTCGACTGATAAAACGAAGGAGAAGCCAGCCTGGCTACAGGACGTCGAGAACACGAAGGAACGCGCTGGAAGAGCCCAGAACAAGGACGACAAGGAGATAATGGACAAGCTGAGACAGCTCGGGTATATGATCGTGCCGGTGATGGCTACTTTGCCTATTTAGAAAAAAAGAGATACGTAGGTCTTATAACATATTTTCTTTTATTTTCTATTTTTCAGCATCATAGTATGGACAATAAACTATCTCCTGAGGCTCTTGATCGATTATACAATTGTAAAGAATTATCGCAGGCAGAAATTGCTGAAAAATTCGACATCTCTCAACCGGCTGTTTCAAGAATGATGAAGAGGTATGGGATAGAATCAAGGTCTTCTAAAAGATGGAGTGAACACGAAGAGGAGATTCTCAAAAATAATTACCTGGACTCAGGCAAAGAAAAAATGCTGGATTTGCTTCCAGGAAGGACATGGAATGCAATTAAACTAAAAGCAATGGATATGGGCTTAACCAGATCGCTAGAAGAGTATCGGCACAGTGAAGAGGTTAAAAACTTATTGGAGAGTAATTCTAAGAGAAAAAAGATTGAAGTGGATTTTGAAGTTTCTTCTGAGCTATCTTATGTTCTCGGGGTGGTGGAGGGTGATGGATTTACGGATAATAAGGGCACCATCGGTCTTGAGGTAAAATCCCGTAGCTTTGCTGATAAATTTATTAATTCACTTGATTCAGTCAATCTAAATCCTAATAAAGGTTCGAAAGGCGATAAAATTGCGGTTTGGGCCTCTTCAGTAGAGCTCGACAAGTGGCTGCGTTCTATGGAGAATTCTGATACAAAAATTGAGTGGCTTTTTTCTAAGGGGGACCCATGGCAGTATATTGAAGGGTTATACGATTCTGATGGCAATTTACATCCGAGTGGATCGCCTAGGATATGTTCTTATAATAAAACTCATAAGGAGACAATTAGTCGTGTGCTGATGCATCTTGATATAGAATGTAACATTCAACAGAATAACGTCTGGGTTTCTAAGTCGGATTCAGGAGAATTTTTCTCAAATGTTACTTCGGCAATTTCTAGCCGAAATCCTGATTGACCAACACTCTGAAAACTTCTGGGTAATATTAACGTAATATGTCAAAGAAGAGGGTCTCCCTGACTCTGGAGGAATCGCTAGTCGACCGACTGGACGAGGAATCCAGGAGAAAGGGTCTCAACAGATCCAGGATGGTGGGAGACATACTTGAGAAGCATTTCGATTCGAGGGGTCTTGACACGGCGGTTGTTCTCTGTGGTGATCCGGATTTAAAATCTCTGGAGCTCTACAACGGGCGCTCAATACTTTCGACCGTGATCGAGCGCCTTTCTGGCCAGGGAATAAGAAGGTGTATTCTCTTGACCGGCAGGAACAGGGAGAGGATCGAACAGGAGTTTGGCTCCTGTCATGAAGGACTGGAGCTGGAGTACTTCGAGGACGAGGATGTCTCGGGAACTGCAGGCGCTCTGGAGACTATAGAGGCGGAGCTGAACAGCCCCTTTGTCGTCGTGAACGGACACGTGGTCGCTGAGGTGGATCTGGACGAGATGTATCGTTTCCACACCGACAACGACTCACCGGCCACCATGGCTCTCACGACGGTGGACGACCCCTCGAGTTACGGGGTGGCCCAGCTGAAGGGCAAGAATATAGTGGGCTTTGAAGAGAAGCCGGAGCCCGGAGAGGAGCCCTCCCGCCTTATAAATGCAGGAACGTACATACTGGAACCAGCAATCTTTGAAAGTCTGGATACGGACGACCTGGAGTCGGTTTTCGAGGGCTTCGCTTCCGAAGGCCGCCTCCTCGGATACATCTACGGCGGCGAATGGCATGATGCCTCTCAGCCCGAGTAGGACGACTCGAACTCCGCTATCTTTTCAGCCACACTCTCCTCCACCACCATGAGGAGGTTGTAGTTCATGGAGACGGAAGCACCCGAGAGCAGGAAAGCAAGGTTCTGCTCGAGACCCGTGGCCCAGTATGCGAAGAGTATTGGCGCGAGCGAGGACAGGAAGTGTATCATGCTGAAAACCATGTACTCCGTCTCCTCGTACTCGACGTTTTCGAGGGGCTGACGGAAAGCAGCGAGCGTTATCAGTGCAAAGCCGATTATTGATCCGGTGGCGTATGCCAGCACTCCTTCTATTCCAGGAACCCCGAACTCGTTGATCAGTATTGCTCCGGAACCCCAGAAGGCAATGGTGAAGCCGTAAGCCCTCGACTCCGTCGCCAGGACGTTTCTCAGGAAGCTTGATGTCATGCAATATACTTCAACCTCTTCCTTTTTGATTGGTTTCCCCTCTAGAATTTAAGACCGGTGACCAATCAGTTATCATGGAGAAGGCGCTGGTAACAGGAGGGGCGGGCTTCATCGGCTCCAATGTTGTGGAAAAGCTGGTAGATCAAGGAGTGGAAGTGACGGTTCTGGACAGCCTTTATTTAGGGTCAGAGGATAACCTTTCGGGCGTGAGAGATCGGGTCCGGTTTATCAAGGGTTCCGTACTGGATGAGGAAAAACTGGAGGATGCCGTGGAGGGAACCGATACTGTATTCCATCTTGCAGCGAGAAGTTCGTCGCCCATGCACAAGGAAAACCCGGCCGAGGGAGCCAGAGTAAACGTCGAGGGATTCGTCAGGACAGCGGAGGCTGCAAAGGAAGAGGGTGCAGAAAAGGTAGTATACGCGTCCACTTCATCGATGTACGGAACCGTCAAGCCTCCGCACAGCGAAGACAAAGACGTAAAGCCAAAGAACCTCTATACGGCCTCGAAGCTTGCCAGAGAAAAGTACGCTAACTGTTATAGCTACACGAACCAGCTTGAGACGACCGGTCTCAGGTTCTTTTCAGTCTACGGCCCTCATGAACGTGCCAAGGGAAAGTACGCGAACGTTGTCACCCAGTTTCTGTGGAAGATGATGGAGGGCGAGCAGCCTGTGATCTGGGGCGATGGGTCTCAGGAGAGGGACTTCGTGTACGTCGAGGACGTCGCGAGAGCAGTAGTTTCGGCGGCGGCGAGAGATAGCTCGCTGGACGGCGAGATATTCAACGTCGGCACCGGAGATCCCAGGACCTTCAACGAGGTAGTGGAGACGCTGAACGAAGAGCTCGGGACTGACATCAGCCCGGAACACGTCGAAAATCCCAGAGGAGAAAACTACGTTACAGAACACAGGGCCGATATCTCGAGGGCTGCGAAGGCGCTCGACTGGGAACCGGAGTACAGTTTCGAAGCAGGAGTAGAGCGATTAGTGGAATTCTACAGCTGACCGCATCGATTTTAACTGTCTGGTTTGATTAGTTTCTATGGGCAAGTTAGTGGTTAGTAAGTATACAGATGAGGTGGGCAAGAAGATATATCAAACGGTTAATGATAGAGATAGTGTGCTCAAAGACAATCCTAACTGTAATGCCGAGCTGACCTGGAGAGTGGTCGGAGATCGGGAAAGAAATAGAGATTCTTACCGCTCAAAATCCCAAAAAATTGATTCGGGCAGCTCAGGCTAAGGCGGATGCCTAAGGTTTGTTTACTGGGTCTTGATGGTGTAAGCTGGACTATCCTAGAGAGAGCCATCGACATGGGCAAGATGCCATACATGGAGTCCATACTTGGTGAGGGGGTTGAATCGGATCTTGAAACCATTCAGCCTCCGCTCACCGGACCGGCATGGACATCCATTGTTACGGGAAGAAATCCTGGCGAGCACGGTGTTTTTGGGTTTGTGGATAGTGTTTCCGGAGAGCCGTATCTTTCACATGACATAGAGGCTGAAACAATCCAAGAGGCTCTGGCAGAGAAGGGAGATATAGCTGTTGTCAATCTTCCTATCTCTTATCCTCCTCAGTTTGATGGTGAGTTCGTGGGAAGCTTCCTCTCGCCTGAAGAGGATTTCATCAAGCCCCAAAGATTGGGAGAAAATTTTGACTTTTCAGGCTACAAGAAGAGCTTAACAGGAATTGAGAAGAGTACCAGGGTGGTAAAATCGGCTAAAAAGGTGGCGGCTTCCAAACTGGACCTCATGGAAAACATTCTCGAGGATCAGGACTTCTTTTTTCTGCTTTTTTCTGCACCTGACTGGGTAATGCACAATTACTACCACAGGATGGAAGACGGCGAGCCAGAAAAAGCGTTTGAAGTTTTCGAAATTATAGACAGAGCAATTGAATTGGCTGACTCCAGGTCCGAGAACCTCATCTTGATGAGTGATCACGGTTTTGAGTCATTCGAAAGAACATTTCATCCGAATCAGCTCCTGAAGGATGAGGGATTGCTCAAGACCAGCGGATCAATGGATGCGGAATGGGTGGACAACAGAGCTGTTGAAGCTGCTGTAGAGGCCGTTGCAACTTTTTCTCCTTTGAGGAAAGTTTCGCGCAGCACCCTCCTGGCTCTTGAGGAATTTGTTCCACTTCCTGAAAACACCAAAGTAAGAATGGCAGGTATGCTTAGCGAGGGGATCGATAGAGAGAAATCTCTGGCCTTTTGTCCGTCTTCTGACAAGCGCGCTATTTACATAAACGACGAGAGGTTTCAAGGGGTTGTTGACGAGAGAGAGCAGGTTGTTGAGCGCGTAATGGATATGCTCCCTGAGAATATAAAAGCTCATCGGAGAGAAGAACTTTACACGGGCGAAAATATTGAGCAAGCACCTGACATCGTTATCGAGGAGGATGGGTACCGCGTCTCACGTGCTATATATGGAGACGTGTTCTGCGATAGGTCAGTTAATCACCACGGAAAGTACGGATTCCTCTATGCGAAGGGTGAAAACATCGATCATAAGGCGGCTCTTGAAGACCCTGGGATCACTCAAATCGCACCCACTATAGCAGAGCTTTTTGGTATAGAGTTTGATTCGGACGTCAAATCGCTGGGAATAGTCGATTCTGAAATGAATCTTTCGGGCGATCTACTTCCCGATGACTTTTAACTCCTCCAGGTTGTATATGATGAATGATACAGCTCCTACCTGGAGTATACTTAGGCTTCTCTGAAGTATTACGAGGCTGACGGCCGCAGACACGCTTGCTCCTGCGGCAGTACCTAGTCCGGATCCAATCGCTTCGACTATGCCCAGGCCTGCTGGTGTGGCGGGAACTGCTGATCCGAAGGTCATTAGCGTGGTTATCAAGCTCCCCTCCCAGAGACCTATGTCCAGACTCAGCGACTTGATCAGAAGATAAAAAGCCAGGGCCTCGCCCATCCATATGTAGAGCGTTAAAGCAAAGTTTTCAATTCTTTTCTCCTTGCTGCTCTCTTTTACACCAGCCAGGACGTTTGAAACAAAGCTCTCCACTTTTTTTGATCCTGTAATGTTAAGCAGATCTACTACCTTCTTGACGGCTACCGGTTTCAGATAGAAGAGCGTCCCTGAAGCAAATGTTACCAGAGCCATAAGGCTGACCAGGTAGCTTGCAATTTTGGGTAGTGTAGATATCAAAGACAGAGACAAACTTCCCACTATTGTCAGACCTACAAAGTCCATGAAGCGCTCTGCAGCGACTGCGCCAAGTATCTTGCTCTCATTCTCCACTTTTATGTATCTTTTCTGTATCTTGGATCTAATCAGATCTCCCGAATTCCCGGGCAAGGCCAGATTGAAACCGTAAGATACTGTTATCAGTCTGAAAGATTCCCATAGGGATAAGTTTTCTCCTAGAGATCCTGATAGATTGTTCCATCTCTTACCTGCTGCCACAAGTGTTGATAGAAACACAGCTGAAGCTAGTAAATAGTACGAGGCTCTCGTGCCTGTAATTTCTGCATATATTTTTGCCGGGTTGGACTGCAGGAAAATAAAAACAAGTATGGAAGCAGCCAGCGCAATCTTCATGCCCTTGCGAATCTTCTTTTTCATGCGGTCCTGCTTCTTAATCTGTTCTCAACGTTTTTGATATGGTCGGCAAGAAGACCCATCACCATTATCTGTAGCGCGATGATCACGAGGAATGATGCGAATAGGGGCGGTCCAATATTGACTATTCTTCCTTTTTCCGCCTTCTGCATTAATGTAAGGTATCCTGGGTAGGTTGCTATGATCAGAAGTATTGTTGATATAGCAGAGAAGAAGCGAAGAGGCTTGGCATCTCTTATTATCCATATTAATGTTTTGAAAATTCTGTAACCATCTCTGAACGGATTTAGCTTGCTTTCACCTGTTCTCCTCCTATATTTAATATCAACTTCCTTTATGGGAACATTGTTTTCTAGAGCTGAGACGGTCATCTCGGTCTCGATACCAAATCCTGGGTCGGTGAAGTCAGTGTACTTCAGCGAATCCTCTGTAAAAGCCCGGTAACCGGAGAGCATATCACTGATTTTTTTGCCGGTAGCCAGACGAGCCATAAAGTTAATAAGCTTGTTGCCTAGAAGGTTCAGTTTCGTGATAGAACCCCTCTCTCTATGTGACCTTTTACCAATTACGTGTTTGGCTTGACCTTTCTCGATGGGTTCGATGAGTTTTTCGAGTTCTCCTCCTTCGTAAGTGTTGTCTCCGTCGATCGTCACGTATATTTCTGCGTCTATCGACTCTATAGCTTCTCTCAATCCGTCTCCTTTTCCTCCAGTCAGGCTCTGATGTATGACACTGGCATCCGAGGACCTTGCGACATCGACAGTATCGTCTTGAGAACCTCCGTCTACCACGTATTTCGAGACTTCGTGTCCTCTGCATCTCTCCGGGATCGAATTCAGGACTTCCCTGATAGATTTCTCTTCATTAAGGGTCGGTATTATTACTGCAATCATTTTATCGCCGATTTGTTCACTCTGTAGATTATAACTCGGGGCTGACTCTGTCTTGATACTGGCGATCTGGTGTTTCCGAAGGTTTTCACGGGATCAAGGTAGCCTGGCGTTTTCTCGAACATAGAACCAACCTCCTGTTTCGAAATACTTCCGCTGCGAAGTTTTCGCTTCACTGAGAAGGGTACACGGTACGGAGCAGCTTTCATCTGAGCCCAATGCGGTTGTGCGGGCTCGTATGTGTCTAAGACAACGTGGCTGATGTTTTTCCTGGATATGAAGTCAGTGAAAGATGACTTGTTGTCGATAGGCATATATGCATTCCTCGGATGTGAGTAAAACCTCATCTGCCCCACGGATGAAGCTGCGACGTTCGAGTCCTTCGGTACGTTTTCCGACACCCATTCTCCGGCCGGCTCAAGGGAGTTGTAGCCTCCTCTCTCGACATTTCCAATCCCCGAGCTGTATGACATAAACACCGCGGCGAAAACAATAACTGCAGTTATTAGTGGGCTAGCGTATTCGAATTCTGCTAAGTTTCCGGCCCATCTTCCAAAATCCCGTATTGATATAGAAGCTAACAATACTAATGCTGGAATAGTAAATACTATGTAGCGTGGGTCTTTTACCGGGGGAATGGACATGAATCCGATTCCAACGCCTATCCAGATCCAGGCGAGCTTTTCGAAGTCGCTTCTTCCAAAGAGAGCTAGACCGGACAGCAGGGCCATTGGGGCGAGTTTCTGGTAGAAAATCATTAGAAAGCCCGCTGAGAATGTGTATGCCATTATTCTGTAAACAGTGCCTTTCTTAGTTGATTCATAATCCTTGAGAATGTTGTAAACAAGTTTTCCGACTATGAAACCAGCTACAATGATTGTAAGCTGAGAAGGAAGGCTTTTGATAAAGAAGAAAAGCCCCTGCGCGTGAGACTGGACCCATCCGCTGGATATATCCTTTCCGGCGAACATCAAAGCTCTTTGGAAGCTGCAGAGAGGGAATCCGCATGCTTTCATGTTTCTTAGCATCCAGGGAAAAATCAAAATAATTCCCAATGCGGCAGATAGGTAGTAATCCCTGTTGGTAATCACTTCGTATAGCTCGCTATCCCTGATCGATCTTCTGTCCCAGGCGTCCCTTATCTCGTCCTGTTTCTTGTAGATGAGGTAGGCCGGAAGTATTACTCCGAGCGCATAGCCCGGCTGCTTCGTGAGTATCGTCAGCAGAGTCAGCGGTCCTGTGGCGAGAAGGGCGTACCGGGAGTACTTCCTGTCCTCCAGGCCGTACCAGAATGCCAGGACTGTTGCCGTGAACATCGTGGTCAGCGTCGCTCCTATCAGTATCCTCTCCGAGAGGAACCAGAAGATAGGGTTCACTGAGAGAAGGGCGGCGGCCACCAGGCCTGTCTCCCTGTCCGCCACCTCCCTTCCGAAGATGTAAGTCACTGCGATGCCTGCCACGCTTGTTATGGGGCTTATGATCCTTGCGGCGAACTCCGGGGGGAAAACCAGGTTTGCGATCGCGATCAGGTACGGGTAAACAGGCGGGAACCCGGTTATCTGCCCGCGCCACTCCGTGGTGACGGAGTAGTCCAGCAGGTGTCTCGAGACCTCCTTCCCGATCCGGCTGTACCGTCCCTCGTCTATCCACATACCCTCGAAGAAGGCGTACCTGAACCGGAGGTAGGTCGCTACCGCCAGTATTCCCAGGAGAATAAGGAACCTCCTGTCCGGAAGGCCGTCGGTGAATTCTCTGAGTTTGTCTCTCATAACAATCCTATTGAAGCCAGACTTAAACCTGCTGCGCAGAACAGCAGTTCAAGCCCGGTGATTGCCTGGGTTATCTGTTTTTCCTTCAGACCTCTCCTCATAAGCGGGTGGGTCAGCGAGTATGTTCTGTCGTGCTGTGGCTCGAGAGTTCCGTCTGACTGGAGAATGCCCCAAGAACGAGCTCTGAATCCGCTTCTGGCTTTTAGGAAGAATTCCACTATCCACGGGGTAAATATGAACACCCCGAACTTTTCCATGTTGCCCAGAACTATCGCCGAGAACAGTGCGCCTCCTGAGAGATATGTCATCGAGTCTCCGGGCAGAATCGAGGCTGGATAAAGATTGTAGTAGAGGAAGCCGGCCAGTGTGGTGGCGAGAGAAAATGCTATCAGTGCGGCTTCTATCTTGCCTCCCATTAGGGCTCTAGTTCCAAGCGCTGCCGCTGCTACTGCGCTCACGGACGCTGAGAGTCCGTTGGTTCCTGCCAGCATGTTCACCACGTTGGCCACGAAGAGAAGCCCGACCGGCAGAAGAAATAACGGATAAGCTAATCCCCATTCCACCGTCCCGAAGACTGGAAACTTCATGGAGGTTGAACCGGCTCCAACTGCCACGAGCGGAAATACCGCGGGTAAAACGAACAGCATCTTGGGTTTCTGGCCCAGGCCTTCTCTTATCATCTCGGTTCCCTGGCTTCTGCTGCCTGCTATGGTTCTGAAGACTCTTGATGCTTTCTGGTGCGGCAGCTGTCCCTCGAAGTTCTGCATGAAGTCTATCTCGTACTCGTCTATTTCGAGATCAAGTTCCTCTTGAACGATGAGGTCGATGTTCACGTGGATGTCGTCCAGAAGCCCTATCAGAGCGACTATGGTTACTGAAGAAAGCGCCGCCAGTACCTCGGCGGAGTTTACTTTCAGGGAAAGCGCCGAGGAGATGCCGAGAAATGATGTAATCGAGATTATAAACCCGAAAAGCACCAGTATTCCTCCAGAGGTCGGTATCCAGGGCTTGTTCTCCTTCTGCTGGTCCACGCCGAACATACCCGATGCCAGCAGGTAGGTCTTGGCGTAAGGTCCGCCGATCAGCACCGTCAGAGTTCCCAGCAGAAGCGAGGGGAGCAGCTCTATCATTGAACCGGTCCGGTCACCTTCCATGTCCTGACGAAGCCGTTGGATCCCTCGGGGACCGGCTCAGCAAACTCCAGGCCTTTCCCGTTCATCAGGTAGAGTCTCACCAGGGTCGAGTTTGCTATGCTCTTCGGAACCAGGACCATGCGGGCTCCGCCGCCCTGTGCGCCGCGCTCGTAGCTGTAGTACGGATGCTCCGCTATACAGACCTCCGTGGTGTCACGTCTCTCGGCCGGCCTGTGGAAGTACAGCTCCGGGAACTTTGCCACGCTGGATACGTTGAATCTCTTCCTTCCGTTCTGGGTCAGAACGCAGTCTATCTTCCCTCTTCCGAAGGGCGACTCTGCGACTGGAGCCTCTTCAAGCCTCAGGCCGGACCTACCGGCCTCAAATGACGCGTACAACTTCGTCCTTCTGATGTTTGTTCCTCTGAAGGTCGCGGTTCCGTTTCCGATACCCTGCCTCAGGTTCCTGCTCCGTACCGTCCGCATTGCATTGAACTCTCCGTTGGACCTGTGCGCTATCTGGCTCACTGCAGTATACTTTCCGATCATGGTGGAGTCCAGAACTATGTAGTCCACGCTGTGCCTCCTGAGGATCTCTGTGTTGTTCGAGGGATTTGTCGAGGTCAGGAAGTCCGCCAGAGGATAGTTTACCTTTCCAAAACCTCTCTTAGTATAGTATCTCTGGTTTCCACCGTCTGCGACCGCTGCTCTCCGACCTATGGACTCAAACCAGTAGCCATAGTCCCACCACGACATTATGACACTTCCTTCGCTGGTGTTTGACTCCATCCAGTCCAGGTTGTCGTGCCAGGCCTGGTTGGGTGATCCCCCGATTCCTCCGGAGGCTGCAAATCCGGAGGCGGCATTTACGGCCACGATTACAACCAGGAAAGCTCCCACCACCGCTGCCTTGAGCTCCAGGGTGTTCTCCGGATCTATTTCCGAGTAGTCGAACTCCTCGAGAGCCTTGAAGGCTCGGGAAGCCGTGTAACCGGCCGTAACTGCCACGGAAAAGGTTGCCAGGAAAACGAGCCTTGACTTTGTCACGGCCGCGAGGACGTTGCTCGCTACCCAGAAGAGGGCGAGCAGCTCGTACCAGTTCTGGCGCACATCGATCTTCTCGTTGAGATCTCCTTTCATCAGGGCCGCTATCATGGCTGCTGCAAACACCAGAACTGCGGGGACTGCCGCCATTACTATGCTTGACTGGAAGAAGAGGCTGAAGCTGATTATCCATAGCAGGAAGACGGATGAAAGCAGCTTGTAGTATCCGAGGCGCTCTATTTTTTCTTCAAGTATATCGAAACGTCTTGCACACATCATCAGCGCTTTTGTGGCGAGCATCGCTATTCCGATGAACGTGAGGGGCCAGGTTCCTGCTATCCGGGATAGAAGTCCGAGTATTGAGCTGACCCTTGAGGCTGAAAGCGCTCCAAGCTGGGAGACCAGCTGACCGAGGCTGGCCGGTGAGTTCTCAGCCACCGTTCCCGCTATAACGTTACCGCTGCTTCCCTGGTTTATCTTTCCTATCAGCCCGAACAGCTTTCCGGCTATGAAGTCGGAGTAAAGCGGTGATAGAAGCACCAGAACACCTCCGGTTGCAGAAAGCCCGGGTATCACATATCCTAGCTTCTCCTCTTTGACCAACTCGAGCTCCTCGACAAGGTATCTGGTCCATAACAGCGCCAGAATCCCCAGGTTCGCTACAAAGATATCAGAGGTGAACCAGAATCTTGATGGATTCAACGAGGCGCCTATTCCGGCTCCAATTACAACCGTGGGGGTGTAGGCGGTGACAAGCTGTCTTATGTCTCGGTCAAGTAGAGCTACGAATCCTATGGTCAGCGGAAGAAGCAGCCAGAGCATCTTTGAACCCCCCCAGGATATCGTGAAGAGACCGAGCATCAGACCAGAGGCCATCCCCGCCAGGGACTCCTCTCTTCTCCATGATCTCACAAAGAAGTACATGGCGAACATCATCAGGGCCGTGCCTACAGGCTCCTTCTCGAAGAAACCCGCGCTGGTCCTGTGCATGGCTCCCGCTATAACAGCCAGGAAGAAGGCGCTGAATAGTCCCGCGTATTCGTCCCATATCTCCCTGGCAAACAGGAAGGCTCCATACACTCCGAATCCTCCCATAAGCGCCGGATACAGCTTGGCCCAGCTCATGTAGGACATGAAGGCCGACGGCCCCAGGTTGTAGAGCACCGCGGGTATCAGTATGTCCCCCTGGTTCAACGTGTACGTCGGAGCGGCGTACGGGAAGTACCTCATGAAGTCCAGCTGCGGGAGGTTCCCGCTCAGCGCCAGGTGCTGGCTCATCCTGTATATCATGTAGGGGTCGAGTGCCTGGAGGTAACGCATCCCGGCGGCAGGCCTGTATCTCAGCCAGAACCCCAGAAATGCGATCAGCCCGGCCACGAAAAAGGCCCAGTTCTTCTTCAGGAACTTTTCCGCCTCGAAGTTTTCCGGATCGAACCGATCCTCAAAGTCCATGAGTTCAAGTCCGCCTGACATACTTTTTAACCTACTGACGACTTTCCTACCGCTTTACGGACTGGGACGAACTGCCGAGGCGTTTAAAAACATTCTCGGAGATGGTCTTAACAGTGAATCCGGACCGTCTCTTCGACAGGGTCTACGGGGAGTACGAAAGGTATCTTGTCGTGCCCATACTCATGCTGGTTCTGGCAGTCTCGGCGCTCGGATTGAACTACGTCCAGACAGGGTCTTTCCTCCAGAAAGGGATAGACTTCACGGGCGGATCTGAAATTACCTACAGCGTGGAGGGAGAGTTCACGCCCGAGGAGGCGGAGAGCGCCTTCAGACAGGCTGGAAGGAGCGATGTGCAGGCCAGCAAGCAGATATCAGGAAACCGCACTTTGCTTCTGGTACAGGTTCCGCCTCCCGACGTCAACAGGACGCAGGCGGAGAGCATAATGTCCGGAGCCGGATTTGAAACGACCGTCCAGGGGTTCAGGTCGATCTCCTCGTCGGTTTCAGGCCAGTTCTTCCTCCAGGCCCAGCTTGCGTTCGGGCTAGCTTTCACAATCATGAGTATAGTTATATTTGTCGCTTTCAGGGACGTGGTTCCGTCGCTTGCCGTGATCTTCGCCGCGATGGGTGACGTCCTCTTCGCGGCCGCTGGAATGGCGGTCCTCGGTATACCTCTTACGCTGGGATCGCTTGCCGCACTCCTGATGCTCATAGGTTACAGCGTTGACACTGACATCGTGCTGTCGACACGCGTTCTCAAGCGGCAGAGAGGATCCCTCAAGTCAAGGATCTGGAGCTCAGTAAAGACAGGGGTGACTATGAGCTCCGGAGGAATCGCGGGCTTCACGATACTCTACCTGGTATCCACGTCGATAGTAGGCCCTTCGGAGCTTTCGAACATCGCCGCGGTGATGGTCATAGGTCTCCTGGCGGATATGCCTATAACGTGGCTCGGGAACGCGATAGTGTTGAAGAAGCACGTCAGCGAGGAGGTAGAAACGCCGTGGAGCTGAAGTCACTGACGAGAGAATGGAGAGTATGGGTGCTGGGACTCTCGCTCCTGGTTTCACTCCTTTTCCTCGGCCCACACTACGTCCAGGGCGACGAGGGCGGCTACGCGATGGAGACCTCTCTCAACAAGGGCCTGGAGCTGAAGGGCGGCACACGTGTTCTTCTCGACGTGAAGGCAAATAATACAACGGAGCAGAAGGTTGAGGAAGTCAAGAGAACGCTCCAGACCCGGATATCCGCCTTCGGGCTCACTCAGACCGATATAAGGACGGTGAGGCTCGGCGAGGAGTACAAGATACAGATAGAGGTCGCTGACACCAACAGGTCGAGGCTCGAGAACCTTCTGTCACAGGAAGGGTCTTTCCAGGCAAGGATGCCGCTCCACGTGGACGGGAGCCGTGAGTTCGAGCTAGAGAAAACCTATAACTTCGAGAAGACCGACTCGGGCATCAGGGTTAACGGAACCCGGTACGAGCCCGGCGATAGTTTCGAGTTAGGGGGCACAAGGTTCTTGTATCACAACGACTCGGGATCGACCGCAAGGCTGGAGGTCGTGGCATACTCCGGCGAGGACGTCGAGCAGGTCGTTAGAACCGACGCTGTCGTGGAGGGCAGCGGCTTCAGGTTCCCTGTGATAATATCCAGGGAAGCCGCTATCAACGTAAGGAACGTGGCGAGGAACTACGACACGGTGACCGTCCAGACGGCGAACGGTCCGACACCATACCTCGGAATGGAGGACGGCAGCACTGCTCAGCTCCGTATGTACGTCGACGGCAACCGGGAGAGCGCGCTGAACGTGGCTGCATCGTTCAAAAATAATGTTATAACCCAGCCGACTATCAGCGGCGGAGGCGAGGATCCGGCTTCGGCGAGAAACGAGATGCAGCGTCTTCAGTCGATACTGGAGTCCGGGAGGCTCCCTTACCCGGTCCAGATCGAGACCATATCCACGATAACCTCATCTCTTGGAGGAGAGTTCCTTTCAGCGGCGTTCCTGTCGGTCGTCATGTCGCTGGTGGCGGTGGGAGGCCTGGTGTTCCTGCGCTACGGGGACGTCAAGGTAGCAGTTCCCATCGTCATCACGGGCAGCTCCGAGGTATTCATACTTCTCGGCGCATGGTTCTCGACGATCGCGACGCTGGATCTTGCCTCGATAGCGGGGATCGTCGCCGCGGTTGGAACCGGTGTGGACGACCAGATAATTATCACCGACGAATCCGGCAGGAAGAGGGTCAGGTCATGGAAGAAGAGGATGAAAAGAGCTTTCTTCGTTATATTTACGTCCGCTGCCTCCACAATCGGAGCGATGATGCCGATAGTCACTCCAGAGCTCTCCACTCTCGGCGTGATTGCCGCGGGGCTAGGAATGATTGGCTACACGCTCTACGGTTCCAGGAATCCCCACTACCTCGCGATAGGGGGTCTGGCCGTGGCGGTCGGAGTCGTCGCCCAGACTCTCAGCCCCTCGGCCTTCGCGCTCCAGGCGGTGAAAGGCTTCGCCGTCACCACGATTCTCGGCATAATGGTCGGTATAGCGATCACAAGGCCGGCTTACGCCACAATACTGGAACACCTGAAGGAGTGAGAAGCTTTTATCCTGGAAAGATGGCTTGATCCGGTAAAAAGAGAGTGATCGTCATAAGCAAGTCTGCGTGATGACGACCTTTTTTAATTAGATAATTTGTGGAGGTCGCCAGAGATATACTGAGGAGATCACCTGAATCACAGCGATGTCGATCTCATAATTGTTTCAGAGGACCTCAGGGGACTGAATGAACTGAAAGAGGAAGAGAGCTTTATCTCGACTGAGAGCCGGAGAAGCTTCTGGAGATGCTTCAGTTTACCCCTGAGGAGTTTGATAGAATAAAATCACAGACAGGAACGGTAAAGAAGGCAGTCGATGAAGGAGTGGAAATCGCTCCTGCTGACTACTGAAGATCCATCACTGCCGAGGCAACGTCCTCGTTGTTCTTCAGGGCATCCACGGCCTCCTGCTCGCTGCAGCCGGTCTTTTCCTGGACGAGATCAACGTCCTCTCCATCAGGTCCTGATTCCTGTTCGGTGTAGGAGCCCTGTAGCTGGAATATCTCCTGTCCCTGAGCCTCTATCTTGGATATCTCCGGCGAGCTGAAAACCAGTTTCCTGTCTCCCACCTCTACCGTGACGCGGTCAGCGTCTATCTCTTCCATTTCCATCCCCATCTGCTTCATCATCTTCGCCATGTCTCCGCCGCCGAACATATTTACTGTATCAAAGAGCAGGATTTAAACCCGTGTCGGCATTTTCTGACGTGCTTGAGTACTTGGCGGCAGCCATCGCGGGAGTTGCAACGGGAGCTTTCACTGGTCTGGTGCCGGGATTTCACGCCAACACCGTTGTTTTCACCTCGTTTCCGCTTTACTTCCGGCTCTCTCCAGGTCTGATGGTTTACATGTCGTTTATCTCTGCGCTCTCTGTCTCTCATACCTTTCACGACTTTTTGCCGGCCATATTTCTCGGTGTAGCTGAGGCGGAGGCTGCGCTGGCCACGCTCCCTGGCCCGTCGATGGCTGCTGCTGGTAGAGGTCTGGAGGCTTTCTACCTGGCTCTCCGAGGAAGCCTGGCGTCTGTCTCCGTGTTTGTTGCGGTCGCTCCCCTCATGGTTCTGCTGCTGGAACCTGTTTACTCCCTTTTCTCGGACTTCATGTTCTATCTGATCGTATTCTTTGCGGCCTATGCTGTCTTCAGCACCGACAGGATTATCGCATCTGCGGCGGTTGCTTCTCTGTCCGCGGCCCTGGGTCTCCTGGTATTCGACGCGCCTGTAAACCAGTCATATGTTCTGATGCCCGTCTTTGGAGGGCTTTTCGCTCTTCCCTCAGTTATCAGAGGCCTGGATGGAGAGCTCGAGCTACCGGAGCAGAAAGAACCGGAAGATGTCAGTTACGACCGTAGCGGCGTACATGCTGGCGTCCTGGCCGGACTTCTGTCCGGAATGATGCCGGGACTTGGATCGGCTACCTCGACGTCCTTTCTGTCTCCTCTAATGGGTAAAAGAAAGAGCTTCATGGTTTCTATGGGCGCGGTCAACACCTCCGATATTTTTGTATCCTTCATGGCGCTTCTTCTGGTTGGAAAGTCAAGGTCGGGTGCTTCGGTCGCCTTCAGTTACATCTCGGATCCCGGCAGCCCTCAGATGGTATTTTTGATAGGTATCTCGGCTCTGGCAGCTTCCATGTCTTTTCCCCTGGCTTTCGTGATTTCCGGGAGGTTTTCCGAGTTTCTTCAGACTATATCTGTGTCATGGTTTTATGCAGCTGCCGGGGCAGCGGTGGTAGCTGCCACTCTCTGGCTAACGGGGTTTATCGGAGTGCTGATTCTGCTCACTGCCGGTTCTATAGGTTACGCCGCCGCGGAGGCAGGGGAGAGGAAGAGCTGCATGATGGTTTTGATGGTTCCTGCCCTGCAGTTCTACGGAAACGGTTTAATAGTTTGAGGCCATGGATCGAACGTGGACACTCAGAAAGCAGTACTGCTGGTCCTGGTAGTGGTTCTGGGAGCGGTGTCGTGGTTTATGGTGAAGCCGTTCTTAGGTTACGTCCTCGGAGCTATACTTCTGGCTTTTCTTCTCAGGCCTCTTCACACCAGGCTCAAGGGTTACGTCGGGGATGGGGTCTCCGCGGGTCTTATGGTAGTGCTGGCGGTCGCCGCCTTCTTTATACCGGTTTCACTGGCGTCTGCTGCAGTCATAAATGATGCTCAGGATCTTTCAAAAGATGTCAACAGCAGCAACCTCGTCAACACGACAGATCTCGAGAAGAGGTTCGAGGACATGACCGGCAGGGACGTTGAGATAGAGAAAGAGGTTGACAGTGCCGTGGGGAGGTTCACTTCGATCGCCTTCGGAAGCTTCTCCAGAATATTCGGTATCTTCGCGAACGTCATGGTGGGTATAACCCTGATGCTTTTCCTGGTCTACTACTTCGTCAAGGACGGAGGCAAGTTCGTTGACTGGCTCAGAGACCTCACGCCGGTCTCCGACGAGATACAGGAAAACCTGTACTCGAAGATGAACCTCACGACGTGGGCTGTCCTGAAAGGACACGTGCTTGTCGCCCTAGCGCAGGGCACCCTGGCCGGTCTGGGCCTGGTGCTAACGGGTGTGCCAAACGCCGTTTTCTGGACTTTCGTCATGGTGCTGCTGGGATTCGTGCCGATAGTGGGAACTGCCGCGGTCTGGCTGCCGGCTTCAGCCTACCATTTCATAACAGGAGAGACTCTTGCCGGAGTCTTCCTTCTCCTGCACGGTTCGATACTGGTTGGAATAGTTGACAACATACTGAGACCGCTCATGGTCGACAGATCGGCCGATATTCATCCTGCAGTCATAATTATAGGAGTTCTTGGGGGAGTATACCTGTTTGGCGCCTCAGGCCTGTTCATAGGGCCCGTAGTTCTAGGTGTATTTAAAGCCGTCCTGGTAACGTTTGCAAATAACTATAGGGAGCTTTAAACACGTCTTTATCCCTCGCGAAGACCAAATGTAGCATGATGACAAGCATCAGCCAAGCAGCGGTTGCAGCATCTGTAATAGTCGGCCTTGTCTCCGTGCCGGCTGTATCCCAGACGACGGACTCGACGCGTTCAGCGGTGGAGTCCGGAGTTCCCAACGTGTCATCAGGTAGAATGCCGTCGGAGGTGTCCTTCAGGTCAACCGAGGACGGCTTCCACGGATCGCTCCAGACGGCGGTAACCGACTTCAGCTCCTACATATCTCCGGGAAGCGCCAACGCCTCGCTTGAGTCATCCTCGGCGAGGGTCGAGGTGGAGAGAACGCCGGAATCCACGGTTTGGACGATGAATACTCCCTCCGGCGATCTCAGGCTTGAGAGCTCGGCCACCAGCGAGATCGAGGTGGTGGAAACTCCTTACGGAACCCTCAGGACCCGTATTTCCGGGGGAGACGTCTCTAGGACTTTCGAGGGAGAGAACCGCTCCCGCGTCAAAGAGATCTCTCGCAGCCTCAGATCGAGGCTGGAGGAAAAGAGAGAAGTCATGAAGCAGAAGGCGGGAAGGTTCGGAAAACGGCCCGGGGCTTCTTCCGGGTCCGTTGATCTTGTCGCCAACGCCTCCACCGCATCCGGATACGGCAACAACTCCTTGGAACACGTCTTGATCGTAAACGAAGGAAGCTCGATCAATATTGATGGGTGGGAGATCTCGAACAACAATCCATCCGGCTACGAGTTCGGATCAAATGTTCTCGAGCCCGGAGAACGGTTGAAGGTCTATACCCAGGAAGTCGACGAGCAGGAAGCGGTCACCGGCACGGGTCTGACATGGGAGAACGGCGGAGACAAGGCTACGCTAAAGAACGCGGAGAACGAGACGGTAGCTGTAGCCAGCTACTAGATCTTCTCCACCTCTCCTTTTATTACGTATCTTTCACCGGTAATAAGCTTTCTCAGCCTGAGCTCCTCTCCCTCATGGACCACTACGAGCTTTTCCAGTATAGTTCCGTCCGTTTCCCGCCGGAATCCTGCCAGCACCGTCGCTCCCACGCACAGATACAGGGTTATGGTGACGGAGGTCTGGTTGAGACCGTTGAAGCGCAAAAATGCCGCTCCGAGCCCCGCGAACGTGGTTCCCAGGGCCGCGTCCTTCAGTATTTCCCTCATGTACTCCGATGGTTCAGGGTTATCAAGTCCGTGACTGAAGCATTTTTCATACTTCAGCGGGAATTTTTGATGTGACGCTATACTTCCAGTGCCCGGACTGCGGCTACAGGCAGCGCTCGAAGGCTAAAAAGAGGGTTAAATGCCACCGCTGCGGCAGGAGCTACAAGAAGTCCGATGCGAGGAAGACCAGAGAAAAGACTCCGGACGATGAAAAGGGAACGGGATTCTTCCGCTACAGCAAGAAGGACTGATCGAACCGGGTTTAAGCTCTGCGAGGCGATAGATATTATGGATCTTGGACTTGTTGTCGCGAAGTTTAACCGTTCCGTAACGGAAGAAATGGAGGAAAAAGCTGAAGAGAAGGCCGAAGAGTTGGAATTTGACGGAGTTGAGAAGCTTCGTGTTCCTGGCAGCTACGACACTGTTCTCGCCGCGGACAGACTGGCGAGAAAGGAAGAGATCGACGCTGTCACCGTTGTCGGAGCGATTGTCGAGGGCGACACCCACCACGACAGGGTGATAGCCGATGCGACGGCGAAGAGCCTCCAGGATGTCTCGAGGGAAAGAGACAAGCCGGTGACTCTCGGGATCACAGGGCCTTCGATGAGCGGAGCTGAAGCCCGCGAGAGAACTGATTATGGAGCGAACGCGGTTGAGGCCGCGGCAGAGATGCTGGAGGAGCTGGAATGACGGATCTAAAGGAATTACAGGACCATGTTTCGGAATTTGTAAAAGACAATGATCTTCAATCGCCGCTTGAGTTCAGGATTCTTGATTTTGTAGCTGAAGCGGGCGAAATTGCTTCTGATGCCGCTAAGTCAGCGGACTATGGAGAAAATCCAGAAGATATATCTGTAAAAGAAGACGAGCTGGGCGACGCGCTTTTCTCACTTCTAACAGTGGCGGATTCTCTAGGTATTGATGCAGAAGCCGCGCTAGAGAGATCTCTTGAAAAATACCGGAACAGAATTGCCCAATCAGGTGATCCCGGATCGAACTAACTCTTGTAAGGGACGACCTGGATGAGGAGGTCGAGAGACCGGTGGAGTTCGAAGAGGGCGACACGGTCAAGGACATCCTGGAACGGGAGGGCATACCTTCCGAGGAGGTGCTGGCGGCGGTCGATGACACCGTCGTCTCGAAACAGCGGGAGCTGGACGACGGCGACCGCCTCCGGGTCTTCGACGTGATCGCCGGGGGATAGATTTTAACGGTTCGCCGCGAACTTTGAGCCATGGAGTTCCTGGACCTAGAAGGAAAGAGCGATCGGGACATAATTTTCTCGGTCTTCGGGCTCAATGACCTCCAGAAGTCGATATTCCGGGAGCTTGAGGACAGCAAGCTCACGGTGAAGGAGGTGGCTGAAAGTGTCGACAGGAACCGTTCGACGGTTCAGAGGGCGCTGCAGGAGCTTCTGGAAAGTGATCTTGTTATGAGGGAGGGCAGGACCGACCGTACGGTCTACTATCTCTACACCACCGTACCGATCGAGGAGGTAAGAGAGGTGACGCTTGACGTCGTCGACGAGTGGCACGAAGAGGTCAGGGAAAGGCTCTAGAAACGCCAGAACAGGTATCCGTAGAAGGCGAGGGCGATCAGGCTCCCGAAGACGTTGGCTTCCGGTATCTCAATGCCGGCGGCTCTTGTCGATGCTCCCAGGAATACGGTTGCTATAACGAACGGAACCGAGTCTCCGACGGCGGTTTCCTCGAACTCTTCCAGTCTCTCGGTCAGGTAAGATCTCGCGGTCTCGGCTGCAAGGAAAACAGGCACGAGAAAGGTCGATAGATTCCACGAGGACTGGACTACCAGGTACGCCGCGCTCGCAGCCTCCTGTAGCACCATGTTCTACGCTTCCTGGGCCTCTGTCTGTGCGTCGCTGGTCTGGAAGTCTTTTATGAGAACGATGTCGTCCATCGCCTCGACCATGTGGTACGGTATGACGACGTTCTTGGCGCCGCCGACCTTCTGAGCCAGGTAGCTTCCCTGGTCGGCCCCGACGACCACGGCCCGGACCCCGAACTTGCCCATGTTCAGCTCTATGTCCTGCAGCTCTCCGCAGAACGAGCCCTCCTTTGTGAATACCTTCTTGTCCGTAATGTCCGAGAAGTCCGTTATGTTTTCGCTCACGGGAGTTTACCTCTAGTATTACGTGCCTGTCGGATTTTTATATAACCTGCCGGACCTGCCTCCGCACCGTTTAAACAGTTGTCGGAGCAAAGTTATAGTACGAGTCGAGGTGGCGGAGCCTGGTCTAACGCGGTGGCTTGCTAAGCCATTGGGGGTGTAACGCTCCCACCCGGGTTCAAATCCCGGCCTCGGCGCT
>JBDGRC010000096.1:0-6804 GCA_042218495.1 Candidatus Nanohaloarchaea archaeon
AGCGCGAGGAGACCTTCAGGATGAAGAAGGTTAAATCTATGGCAGGTGAAGATTAATACCTTTGGTCTGGTATAGCCTGGTTAAATATATAGAGAGGGATGCAGTTAGCCATCCTCGACTATCTTTTGTTTTCTCAGGTACGGCTTCCTTTTCCGTCTTGTTTTTGTCGTGTTCTGAAGTATCTTCAAGAATATGGTTCAAGGTATTCTCCGGAAGCTTATCGGCATCATAGTAGCTATCAAATACTACAAAGAAGTTCTCCAGCCACTGTTGTAGATTTTCTGTTCTATGTAGGGCATCATAGAATTCGTCCACAAATATTTCTCGTAGAGTAGATGCCTTACCTTCTTCCAGCCGTGCCAAAAGCCATCGATAGCATAGCTCCGGCATTTTTTCCTTTCTCTGTTCTGTAGTTTCTTTGCTCTCCGCGACGATATCTAGGGAGTCTGTAAGAGATTCAGGCATCTTATGAGGTTCTCCTTCCTCGCCGAACATCTTCGGAACTTGCTCCATAAAATGGTCGTTCATCCATTTCTTTGATAGTTCGAATCCAGGCTTTGTTCATCTTGTTTGAACAGTGATTCTTCTAATTCCTAAGCTTTGCTAATGGCGACGCGTCGCCGAAACAACCAGAAAGCTGGTTATTAATGGTTACAGAAGTTACAGGTAATTGTTTGAAGTGGATAAGATAGGGTTTGCGTGTCGGTTATAGTCTCGGGCGCGTGCGTCCCAAGAAAAACACAATGTTATACTGAAAAATTCTCTCTGTTTGGTTTGTTCTTATTAAACATCTTCCATGTCCCGCAGGTAAAACAGATACAAAAACGGGGAAACACAAATATATGTTAAAAGATGAGATACCGGGCACTATTTGTTTTATTCGCAGTATTACTTTTGGTTTCGGCTGCTGCTGGCCAGACCGCACAAGAAGCCAGAAATGCACTGGAAGAGGCAGAGAACGTCATCCAGGAGATGAATAACTCCGATATACCGACGCAGCGGGTATCGGATCTCTATGGACAGGCCAACAAAACATACCACGCACAGCTGAAACGCAACCGTTCAGGGAAAGAAACCGACTACTCAATTGTTCTGGACAGGGTGGAAAAGATAAAGGAGATAAGGACTGAGGCATTCAGAACAAAAGATCAACTAGATATACTGCGCTCAAGAATCAAAGAACTGGATAAAGACAAAGACTTGAATCTTTCAGAAGCCAAAAATAAGCTGGAGGATGCGGTTATAGAGTTTGAAAACGAGCGCTTCGAAAGATCGCAGCAACGTATAGATCAGGCATATCAGGAGATATCCGAGGCACAGTCAACGGTTACACAGGCCCAGGCCTTCGCCTCAGCAACCCGGGACAAGTTCCAGACTTTCCTAGCAAATAACTGGAAAAGACTTTTAGCTGCCATAGTCGCTCTATCGGTCTTCTCTTACCTGCTTTACAAAGAATACAGGATTTATACCCTGAAAAAGAAGAAGCAAAACCTGAAACAGAAAAGAGAAGTAATTCAGGACCTTACTTCAGAGGCGCAAGAGGAATACTTCCAGGAAAACGACATGGCTGAATCTGCCTATAACACCAGGACGGACAAGTATGGTGAAATGATACGAGATATCAACCGCCAAATTCCGTTGATCGATGAAGACTTGGAGAAAGAATGGAGCGTGAGTCAGGTGATCAGCGAGAAAATCTCCAAGAACCAGGAAGAAGGCCAAGAGGCATGAAAGAAAATCACACCAAAACACTAGTTATACTTATCTCAGTTCTAAGCCTAATGGGCTTCTCATCAGCCGCGTCCTTCACAGTCTCGTCACAGAGCGACTGGAACAAGGGAACGTTCAACGGCACCTCGGCTGATAGGAAGGATAACTCAGGAGTTTTGGGAATAGGTTATCTGAACGGTTCCAACTCAGGTCAGCCGAATCAAGATGGACTGAACAACGGCAGCCTGGTCGGGTACTGGAGGATGGACGCAAGCAGTGATCCGCTCCCTGGAAGCTTCAATGTGGCGGACTACTCTGGAGAAGGCAACAACGGGACCTCAACAGGCTTCGAGGGAGACGAACGCGGCAGCCAGGGCGTGTTTGGAACGAACAGCTTCGACTTCGATGGAAACGATGATGCCGTAGATACCAGTTCTACATATTTCCACACTTCCACTTGGACTGAATCCGCGTGGTTCAAAATGCCTACCGACGCTTCATCTAAGAGACACGCAATATTGGGAACTTATGACGGTTCTTTTCCACAGGTAAAGTTGCTGGTAAATGATGTTGATTTTGATTACGCCGGATCACTGCGTGTCGCTGATGATTCCAACTCCTTCCGATTATCTACTTCAAAATCACTTAACGACGGTAATTGGCATCATCTGGCCGCTTCGAGAAATGGCGATAAGTTTAAACTCTATCTGGACGGTAAAGAAGTAGACTCAACAACTGATTCAAGTTTTGCTGATGACTTGTCCAGCGGTAATGTTAGGATAGGTGCACGACCTGATGGAAATGAATACTTTTACGGTAAAATCGAATCAGCCCGTATTTACAACCGCACCCTATCCAGCAACGAAATCAAGGAACTGTACTTCAATACGAGTGCGGACAAATTCTTTGAGGGAGAATATATTGGGCAGAAAATCGATAACAGCCAGAAAAGAAACTGGGAAAAATTGAACGTCAACCTCTCCAATCTCCCTTCTGGAACTGATGTCGATGCCAATTTCTCCGCTCTGGACACCAACGGCGACATCGTAGACTCCGAGATCATCGACCTGTCGCAGGGCGACAACAACTACACCCTCTCCGTCTCCGACTCCGAGGACGCCCGCGTCTCCTTCAACGGGACGAGTACGAACGAGAGCCAGAGCTGGGAGATCGACAGTTACACCGTTTACCACCAAGCCGGCAACCGCGCCGATTACGTCCATACGTTCAGGGAAGGGAAGGACACGCCGCGCAGCTTCTTCGGCAACGGGAGCACCGTGACGATCAGGACGGCAGGCAGCTTCTCCTCTACCCCCACGGTCACGGTCACCGACAGCACGGGGGTCACACGCATTAGTTCAGCGACGATGACCAACATCTCCGGCACCTTCGAATACAACTACACACTGGACGGTGCCAATGGCTGGTACAACGTCGACATCAACGGCAACACGTGGGAACACCAGTTCTACCAGAGCCCTTTGTGGCAAGGCAACTATACGGATGCGGACGGCAATAAGTTTTCCTTCCGGCGTAAAATCAACGTTACAGAGCCGAATGTTTCCGACAGGTTCTTTGAACCTGTGGATAGAAACGTTGACTTCGCGTTCTCACCAGACAATGACTCGATACGAGTTGTGGCCTGGAACGGTTCAAGGATGCTAGAAATCCCCAGCCAGACATACAACGTAACGAAAAGCGGTGAAACAGTTTCAAACGCGAACGTCGTCTTCCTGTCCAGCCTGAACCAGAGCGAGACACGCACATACTATATAATGTCTGCGAAGGCCGAGTTCCAGAAGTCTTACGCAGGAGTAACACTTCAAAACGGCACTACCGAAGACACTTTCACTAATTCGTACTATCAGGCGATGTTCAACTCTTCCATGGGAGGGCTTATGCGAGATGTAAAAGATAGAATCGGGCTTAACTCAAGTCTGTCAGGCTCTGAACCGATGGATTTCTATCCTGCTTTTGACATAGGCCTTTCCACTACTCACGAAGCACGGAGTGACTCCACTGCCACAGTAAGTTTAACTAACGGTTCTCTTCTGACAAAAGTAGAGGTTTCAGGCCACTTGGACGGTATCAGTGACTATCCTTACACCGTAGACTGCACCATGTACGCTAAAAATACCTATATGAAATGTGAGAAAAATCTAACCACTAAGAAAAGCGAGGACTGGAAGAATTTCAAGTTCAACGGATTAGTATTCGAAGACGGGAGCTTTTCATGGACGTCATTCAGGAACTCGACCGGTGATGTAAAAGTAAGCAGTATGGGTAGCGGGGATAACAGCGATAGCATCGGCCTTGACTCCAATATGTCCTGGGTAACTTTCTACGATAACACTACAGGGGACGGAGTGGCGGAGTTATTCTTGGACAGGGAATTTGATGCCACTAATAACCCTGAGATAAAGATTAAGGATGACAGTGGTAACGATTTCTATCAGCAAATGTTGATTGACAGTTCCGAAACCAGTGTTTCTTCTGGCGATTATTGGTATACTGAAACCGCTAGAATGATCTACAACGGTCTCAGAGAATGGCAGGTCGTCAACGACACGTATCGACAGCTTGAGAACCCGGTAACGGTGTTAGAGGGTGAGGAATCCACTAACGACAAACAACCGGCCAACTATACCAACACCGGTAATGTTTCCACAAATGATACATCCAGTGTAAAATTCCACAGCTACTGGGTCGATGACACCTTTCTGGATTATGCAGAGATTAACATAACTGGTAATGGCGTAAACGGTTCGAACACCGAACTCTATTACAATGATAGCTACGATATACGGGATGCGGGCGGATTTACAAACGAGAGTTGGGTGAATGTAACACTGGATAGCTCGACAGTCAACGCAGGGCTGATATCAGCTAATATAACTGTTTTCGACGTTGCTGGGAAGTCCAACTCGACATTGATAGAGTTCAATGTTTCGGACGCTACCGCGCCAGAATACAGTAGCGTGGTAAACTCTCCGAACAGTAGCGCGGAGCTCGATCCAAATCATAAGGTAAACATCACGGCCAATATCACCGAGTACTCGAACGTTTCCACTGCTTTCCTCTACTACAAGAACGACAGTGTTGCAAACTACAGCAAGACAGAAATGACCAGAAATGGCGAAACTGATTTTATCCATACATACGACGCAAACTTCACTCCGGAGTTTGAAGACAACTACACTTACTACGTCTCCGCTAACGACACTCTGGATCAGAGAAGAAATAGTTCCAAGACTAATATTACCGTTGTTTGGGACTACACCTGGAACTTCGACCCAAGCCTGAGCGGGTCAACCGCCACATTCAACACCAACGTCTCAATAGGCAACTTCACTATCAACAACACCGGCGACTTCAACCAGACATTCAAACTTTCAACAGGCGTATTTAACTCCCGTACATGGGTGAATAGTACTAAATTACCTGCCAATTTCGAGGTCGGAAACGGTAGTAGTAAACTCTTTACAGTCAACGCCACTACGCGCGACTCCACAAGCACAGAAGGTCTAGACACTTTCAACTTGACTGTGGAAAATACTTCGGCCTCTCCTCAGCTTAATTTCTCAAGTTTCGATGTCACTACCAGTACAGGTGGTCCTTTCCTACATACAGAAATCACGGAATACAACTCCACTGTTACACAAGGGGACACAGGTGTCAAATTAACTGCTGAAACAACCAACAAGGGTAATGAAACAGCTAACACCGTAAATATAACTTTTAACTTGCCGAGCGACTGGAGTGCTTCCAGCGGTGAAAGCCTTACCTCTGGAAATACTATCAGCTTGGATGTAGGTACTACGAAATCTTTCACTACAAAAGTCGATATCGCAAGCGACGCAGCCACAGGTACGAAGACTATCGAAGCGGTGGCAAAGAGTCAGGAAGATAATCGCTCGACTACTGTGGATGTAACTGTTGAGAGCAAGAGTTCTGGTGGCGGTAATAATGATAATTCTGGCTCCGGTGGAGGTGGTGGCGGAGGTTCAGGCGGAGCTGGAGGTAGCGGTGCCGGAGCCCCCGGTCTCACCAGTGAACAGCAGCGGAAATTATTCCAGACCGAACAGACATATGATATTGTCAGAGGAGAAGATCAAAAATTCACATTGACAGTAGAAAATCCATTCCAAGAAGGCGAACTTGAAAACGTGAAGGTTAAAGTTTCTGGTTTCCTATCTCAGTACCTAAGCGTAGAACCAAACAGCATCAATGAAATTGGCGTAAACCAGTCGAAGAACTTCTCAATCAATATAGAAGCACCTAAATACTTCTCAAGAGGAGAATACAGCCTCAACTTCAACATCACAGGCATAAACAACAAAAGCCAGACCTACACAACCGGCAATGACACGTACCTAGCCAAAGACATCCAAAAATTCAAAGAAAACAGAGAAGTACAACTCATAGTACACGAAATATCAAAACAGAAAGCATCAAAGGCATTAAACCAGTCCAGAGAAGCAGTGAAAGATCTGAAGAAGCAGGAAGTAATGAATACCGAAACAAAAGAACTGTTATCTGAAGCAAAAAGAGCACTAAAGTCTGGAAACTACCAGAAAGCTCGGCAAATATCACAGCAAATACAAAAAAAGAGACAAAAGGCCGAAAACGCCAGAGAAACAATTCACAAAGACAAAAAACTGATAGACAAAGCAGAATACCGCGGACTAAAAGCACCAAAAACAGAAAGAATGGTTTCAATGGCCTCAGCTGCGTTGGAAAGAGGAGACTACAGTATGGCAGCCAGCAGAGCAGAAGAAGCCAAAAACCTTTACGCACTCGAAACCAAAGGAGAAATAAACTATGTCAACTTTGCGAAGAGGAACTGGAAGAAGCTGGGAATCGGATTCATCATGCTGATCGGCATTTCCACCGGTGTGTTCCTAAGATTCCGACTGTTCAGAATCAAGCGAAAACTTTCCAAACTAGAGGAAGAAGAGGAAACTCTTCTTGGACTTATGAAGCAAGTGCAGAGAGAAAGCTTCGAAGAAGGAAAAATGTCGATGGAAGAATACGAAGAAGCAATGATGCAGTACGAGAAACAATTAAGCCAAAACGTGAAAGACACGGTAAGAC
>JBDGRC010000097.1:0-10797 GCA_042218495.1 Candidatus Nanohaloarchaea archaeon
TTTTTCCTCCCCCGATTTTCCAAGGCGGGAGGCCCAGGGTTTTACCAGGGAGGGAGGGGGACTGGGAAATCAAAAATCCGGTCTTCTACCTCCCTCATTTTCCCCCTCTCCAAAAAAACTGCTTTTTTAGCAGCGGGATACCATGACGAACTTAATTGAGAAGTACAGAGAACGCTCCGGTTACCTGCCGCCGGAACAGGTAATGGAGGAGACGGATATCGGGCAGTCCGAGCTCCTGGAATATTTCCGCCGGGAATTGAATGGAACCGAGGCTCTGGATTTCGCGTTGAAGGCGGTGGAGGAGACGGCTCGTCCCTCTTTGAATCATCAAACACGTTTGGAGAAGATTCGCCGGGTTTCAGCCAAACTGATTGTCTACAAAAGAAGGCTGGAAACCTACAAAGAAGTAAACGGCGACGAACTAGGAGCCGGAAGGGAAGAGGGAAAATGACTGATTTAGGTATAGACAGAAGAGAGAAAACAGTACGGCAGAACCAGTACCGGGTACTGCAAAGCTTCAAACGGTTATCAGAAGTCAACTTGAATGAGGAAAACGAACACTTAGAAGAGACAGTTCTTGAATTACGCCGAGAGCTCTGGGAATTAAAGCAAAAGATAACCGGGGGAGATCCACACCCCTTCACAATCCAAGAAGATGTGGAAATAATAGAAGGTGAGTTACATGGCTGAAGAGAATTTAACGTGGGAGAAGGCTAAAGCCCGGAGTAATCTGTTTAAACAATACTGGTATCATTCAAAAGCCGGTGAAATACTAGAAAAGATCTCCGATTCCGATTCTCTCACCTTCCTCAACGACAGGAAATACATCTCGATCTATGCGACCTTTGCGGCGATAAGGAAAGACATCAATGATTTGGTTCAAAGAGTCAACAAACTGGAGAAAGAAAGTGATACCGGAGGAAGTTTGGAGGAACGTGTCACTTCTTTGGAAGAGAAACTGCCGAAAACCCGGACAGAGAAAATCCGGTACGACCTGGTAAACACCGACAAGAAACAGAAAGAGATAGCAGAACGGTATAACGTATCGGAGGAATACGTTTCCAAGGTTAAACGTGAGGCCGGAATCCAATGAATCGAGAACATGACCGGAACTACAGCATCATGGTTAAGGTCCGTAATGAAGACCCATACCTGCCTCCAAGTAGGCATCTCGATACAATGGAGCTGCCGAAAGGAGAAAGGAACCCGGTAGAGGATGAAAAGGAATTGGTTTCACTGCTCTACTTGGTGTATAAACGGGAGATGAAGGTAAGTTTGCAGGTGAGTAAAGGCGGTTTCAAGACCTGTTATCGTGGATTGATAGAAACTTTTTTCAGGAAGACGCGGAGAGGGAAGAAGCTGCGTTTTCTCAGGTTCAAATCTTTTCAAGAGTCACTGGAGTATTATCTCGGCATCGAACCGGTCCACCCCACAACAGAGAAGAATAATCGTTGGATGAAAATCGGGGACCCGAAGAGTTTGGTTCCTCCACAGTTTCTGAAGGCGAAAAGGGAAGAGTTTAAGGACTATCAGGAAGGTTCTCGGCATCGAGTGAATGAGAAGAAAAGACTTTAAGGTATTATGTATTCGAAAACGAATTTTCATTACGTCTTGAGTAGAAGAAAGGCAGAGATGATCTTGTCCAGTACGTTTCAAATCATGTTTACTGAGATTTTGAAGTTCAAAGATGGCAGGATATGATGAGACCGACGTTATTGATTTGAAAATTTATCTAATGGACGAACTGGATAATAAAGGAGAGTTAAAGGGTAAAGAAGTCGTAGATACCATGGAGAGGTTTGTTCGCCAGGGTAGCGATTCGGATTTTCTTGAAGCTAAAGATTATCTTTTTCCGGGCTGAGGACTAAAAACATCCAATCATAAATTTTATTTATTGATGAAAATACTGGTGGCTGGAAAAGGTTTTATCGGATCCGAAACAGGTAAGGTTCTGGAAGATGAGAGCCATGAGGTCAAGTACCTGGATAGAGAAAAAGCTGACTTCGAGTACGACATTACTTCGGATTTCAAAATTGATGAAGAGTTTGACGTTTTAATCCATACCATCGGTCTGGCACCAGGTTTTTACTCGGCTGAGAAATACCGTAAACTACATGTCGAGGGAACCCGGAACCTGATTCAGTCTGTGGACGCCGATAAAATAGTGTTTCTAAGTGCTTTGGGAGCTGGAGAAGTTGATCACAGCTTTTTCAGAACCAAACTAGAAGCTGAGGAACTGGTGAAAGATTCAGGCAGTGATTATGTTATCTTGAGACCTTCTACAGTTTACGGCGAGGGGAACAAGCTGCTTGAGACAATCAAAAAAATGGCTTTCACACGTGTCTTCCCGGATATCAGGACAAAAACTCAGCCAATCCATAGAGAAGATCTTGTTGAGATAGTCTCCGCAGCAATTGAAGGATATAGAGACCAGATTCTGAATATCGCGGGAAAAGAAGAGATCAGTATTGGAGAGATGGCGAGGAATATTTACAATGAAGAGGGCTACAGCTGCTTCCTGATACCTTATCCACAGTTTCTTCTTGAATGGAAGTTAGTCGGTTTAAGCTTTTTGCCGCCACCTTTCCAGAAAGAGAACTTACAGATACTTAGGAACGATAACACGACCGATAGAAACGATGCAGAGGATATAGTGGAGCTGAGGAGTTTTCTTTAACCGCCTCTAATAAAAACCGTGAGACCAAATCCAGCTTATGGAACAGAATCTTTCGGAAAAAGAGAGGAAGCAGAGACTGGCTTTAGGTGTGGTATTCGGACTTATAGCCATCGGTTCGTACGTGACATCTCAGAGTATTTACCTGACAGCAGGCCTAGCTGCGGCTTCTCTAGGATTTATAGTCAATTATTTCACGTGTTTCTGTGGGACGAAGAAGGCTATCAAGTCTCTCAAGAACCGTTTCTGAATCCGATTGCTTCTTCAGCAAATAGTTATTCTACCGGAATGCCGGAAACCGGTTCAAATCCGGGTCCTGCCAATTTCGCAGATATCTAGAAAGTTAACCTGCTGTTCAAAGTGGAGCTTTCAGCCCATTTTCTACCTCAAAAATAGGTGGGAAAAAGGGGGGTGTTTCACAGCCAATTCTGTACGCGCATAAAACACCTTTTTTACAACACGGATTTTTCCCAATGCAAAGAGGGTTTTACCCACACCGGTGTTTACCTCCTTGATTCACCCCTTGAAATTAACTTTTGTTTAAGAAATAATGGTTCAGTTTAGTCGATAGAGGATTGATTAGGGGATTGATTCCCTGCCACTGCTTTCGATTCTTCAAGGAGTTAATCTGGAATCCGTGTATATGCGTATTTGGAGAATTAACTGGGAAATTTAACTATGATTTTCCGCTTCTTTTTCCCATAAGTAATCGGCTAAATTGCTACTTTTACCTTCCGAAAGCCTGCTGCTAATATCCTCTCTATCTAGCCCTATTGGCGAAAGAATTGATTCGGCAGCTCTGACTAGTTCTGTCCTGTAATAATCAGGGTCGTATTCTCCTACACTGGCCTCAAAGTCGAGACGTGTTCGATCCATAGCATCTGCATCATCGTCCCTGACCACGAATCTCACTGACTGTCCAGGCTTAACTTCGATTCCATGATACCTTGCACGCTTCAAAGCGGAAACACTTCGATTATTTACCTTGTAGGCCTCCAAAGTTTTAGAGACCTTCTTCTGCTTGACCAAACTCTCCACGGGTACTTCGAAAGCTTCAAGCTTCCTTATTTGGTCTTTCAATTCCTGGATAACGCTTTCTGCTTGCATAGTCTTGTCGAGAACCTCTATCAACTCCATTTGACAATTCTTGACGTATTGACACGTTGATTTCTGTTCTACTTCGATTCCCGCCGTCTTGAACTCTCCGTTCTGTTTCTTCCCAAAGTACCGGTTCAAGGTGGCGATATTGGCTTCGGAGCTGCTTCGAGGAACAAAGGCACACCACTCAAACTTATTCTCCGGTTCGAGCTCTATACCAATTTCGCTGGAAATATTCTGGCAAACTTGCTCGAAATCTTCTGCGCCCGGTTTTTTCTGGACCCAAATACTGTCGATGATGCCGTGAGCCACCGAATAGCCTGATTCCTCGAACATTTCTTTGGTGTTAACCATTATGTCGCGGTCAAATGCCTGGATGGCTTGATGGCACTTGATTGCTCCGTAGGATGCATGGCTGTGGCCCATGTAGCCGAAGCAGCTTACTAGAATCCATTTGATGGAGTCTATACTTCCCTGAATATATCTTTGTCTTTCCTCATCCTCGATGTCATCTATTTTTTCCTTCATTTCCTGTCGATCTTCTACCAGTGGCTTGAGGACTTTTCCTATGAATCCTTCTTTCTTTTCGCAGATGCTGTAATCAAGTTCAGGAGTATTTTTGTTGTCGCAGCAGCTACAGCATACTGTTTCTGGACTGATGTTTTTCTCTATCATTATATTCGGGAAAAGAGATGCGAAGTCGGCTTCGTAGACATCTTCATGTATTGACGGTTCAGGGTTGAAGATGAAGCCTCCGCGGTCAGCCTTGTGAAGTGTTGAAGCTTTCTTCGGTTTTTCTCCCTCCCAATTCTTCCATGGAGTCAAAGTATTTTCCTCTAGATAGGCTTTCTTGACTTCTATACTGGTGAGAAGTCTTCCTATGCTACCCCAGGCAAGTTCCTGCATCGGCCGGTAGCTTCTCTCTACTAAGTCCCATAGTCCTTCCAAAGTGGCTTCTCCGAGCATAAAGCTGTTGCTTCTATCGATTATAATCCTTCCAGGCAGGTTATACCGAGCGGCTTTGTGCTGTCTTTTCCCGTAGCTAGAAACAGTGTTGTCATCTGCTAGCTCCTGAAATTTGTTGATTCTTCCCAGGGAGAAGTCGAGGCCGTATTCACTGATTTTTTCTTTCAGCAGTAGAAGTACTTGGCCTCTATTAACGATTATCAAATCGGGAGATCTCTCCCTCCAGTGTTCTTGAACCTGTTTCAAAACTTGTTTTTCCCCACCGCCAAGTCTTTCGCCATCCAACCGGAGATTACTGATATTCCTGTTTGAGAGATGCTTTCTTGGGAGGTCTAGTCTGGTTTTGGTTAGTTCTTTCTCAGGTTTGGGGCATACTTGTTTTTGCAGGCAGAAACGGAACTGAGGGCTGAATCCGACATTGTAGAACTGGAATGTGGATCTCCCGAAACTCTTCTTCAATGTGTTTGCTGCTGTCCTCAAGGCTTCTTCCGTCCGGCAGTCAACTCTGAGGACTTTCTGTCTTGGTTTGGAGAGGGTAGGTTTCCATTGCTCGAAGCAAGTTGCAACTACTCCTTCCTGCTGCGAGAGCCATGGACGGCTTTTATGCAGTTTCGATCTATCTCCTTCTATGTAGAAACGTGGATAGTAATCCTTGTGATGCTCTGCTTCTGCACCGGTTTCTGTCTTTGTCCAAGAGATTGTTTTGCCGTTGATGAAGTCGATTTTGAATACCATTTATTCTTCGAGTTTCTGGATTCGCTTCTCCAGGTTTTCTAGTTTTTCACGGTTCTCCCGGGTTTCTTTCTGAATTCCCATCAGCATAGATATGATGGCGGGCAGCCCCGGATTGGCTGCGTTCATGTAGCTTCCTGCCTGTGCATAGCTGTGGGCTTTCTCCCAGAGACTATCTAAGTACTTCTTATTGTCTTCTCTAAGGCCTTTTTTGAAGGGTTTGAATTTGTCGATGAAGTTGTCGAGATGGTTGCGGTAGGTGGCGTTGGTGCGTCCCATTCTAAACTAGTTCAGAATGTACTTTGATGGTTTCAGTGGTTTTTCTAAGCCAGTATGGGATAGTTGTTTGGATTTCCTGACCATTCTCGTAGGCATATTGGTTGAAGTCATCTGAACTGTATTTCCAGCCTTGCTGGGTCGGTTCTACCTTTATTTTGTTGTCGGCCTTGCCGATAACTGGATAGTTTAGGCTCGAATCCTCTACTGAAATTGAAACTAAAACTTTGAGGCTGTATTTTTCCTTGGTTTCCAGTATTTTCTCCCAGGCCTCGTGGAAAAGTTCTTCTGCCTCCCATTCTTTGATTTGTCCATCGAGGTAGAGAAAGTCGATGTTAGGTAGGACCAAGATTTCTGTGTTTTCTTGGATGAAATCTTCAAGCTGGTGGATAAGACTGTGGTGCTGGAACGGGGTGAATGCTCTGCCTATATGCAATTTTTCCATTATATTTCCTGATCCGAAACTGCTTAAGGCGTAAGTCGAGGACTCGTTCTTACTATCTATCCAGACGGCTGTAGCTTTTCTGCCTTCGAGTTCCTGTGAGACCATTGATTGGAAAACTGGTAGTTTTTCTGGTTTCTTAACCAAGTTTACGCCTTGTTCTAGCTCTGGCTGACTCTGAAAAATAATTTTCTTCTTGTGTAACTCCTTCGACTTCCTGGCCGAAACCTGGCTTTCTTGTTTTAGAATAATGAGATTCTCCCCTCCCCCGTTCTTTGGCGAGCAAGTTAGAAGTATCCGTAATCATTAAAAGCGGTAGTCGGGAGTTTTCCGCTTTTTCCGCTAACTTGAATCCAGTCTTTGAACGTTGACAGGCACTTTTTGCGGTAGTTCTCCGTTTCCGTAATCGAAGTCAACTTTTACAGTGTAGATTTCAAGGAAGGCTGAATCTGTAGCCATATCTCTGATTTCTCTCTGCTTCGTGGATAAAAGGTTCTTGGCTTCTGAGTCAGAGGTTTTAACTTCTAGTCCGATGATCTTGAAATCCTCAAGTTTTTCAAGAGCTATTTCACGGGTCTTCTTTTTGATCTGGGCTTGGTTCTTAGAGTGGTCAATGAAATCGTATTTGAACTTTTCCGTCTCTCCTGATTTCTTAATAGCATAAAGAGTGTTATCTATTGTCGGAATTTGGTACTGTTGGAACTTTTCAAAAAGGTATTCAGTGCAGGAATAATGCTGTTTCTGGACCCTTTCTATAAGTTCGGCTTTAGCAGTTCCATAATGCGAGACATTGCTACCTGAAATGTTGATTGAGTCTCGATCAGGTTTTTCTCCGAAATTCAGGCTTTTCCGTGTGTCACCGGTTTTTAGTCTGATATTGTTCTTTAATTCCCAGTTTTCCGATAGTGTTCGGCGCAGGAAACGCTTGATTTTTCCTTCTACGAAGACACTGATTTTTTCTCCGAAAAGCCCCTGTAGCTTTCTTTTCTCTAAATCGGATAGCTGGTAAAGAAGCTTAGTTTGATCCTGGTTTTCTTCATTATCTATGAATTCAGTGATTCTGCGGAAACCTAAGTCTTTCAAGTCGGAATCTAGGGCTTTTTCAGGCTTATCTCGGTTCTTAGCTAATTCTCGTAAATTTTTCTTTTTTGCATCCCTTAATAGATTTGACATCGATTAGTATTTTCTCATAGCTGGTTTAAACTAGGATGCTGGGGCTTTCCGGTAGTTCCGCCAAGAAAATGAAAAAGACGCTTTACAAGATTTGGTACGGTATGCGTGTCACGCACGGCCGTGAGGAAAACACTGAATAACTAACCAAATCTTGTTTTTTATACAAATACTGGTGTCTATCTGAATAATTCTCTGATATCTTCCTGCTTAACAGTAACCCGGCCGCTTTTATCGGCTTTTTGAAGTGCTTCCTCGGCAACATCCCCCTGAAATAAAGTCTTTTTATGTTCGCTCTCATAGAAGAACCGGAATACTCAGGACCCGATTTAAACCTGATGCCAGTCCACAAAGGGGAAATTATTATGGATAGCTGCTATCGGGATACCAGCCATAAATTTGTGATAGATGAGTCCGACCGTAAAATCTGCATTTACTGTGGCCAGAATTAAAAAAATACGCAATCCAATTAATACTTGTGAATAGATCAAAACTGTCATCTGCCGTTTTGAAGGGTTTGATAGGTTCTGCAATAGCAGTAGTTATAACCTTAGTATTCCACTCCTTGGTGATCTCGACATCAGAACTTTCCTGGGCCCTAATAGCGGTGACGATAGGATCATTTTTCTCAGGGTTTTTCGCTGAATACACCGATAAAATAATATGTGAAGCCGAAAATAACGATACAAAAGATAACTACATAACTATAGCATCAGTATTCTTTATTCTAGGAATAACAGATGTAATGGATAACAGTATAGCTTCCGCTCTGTATATATTAGGCAGTATACTATTTGGAATAGCCGCATATAAAGAATGGGAAGGAAATATTTCAGATTATCTGACTTAAATAATCATTCATGTGTGGCCGGAACTCTATAGGATACAAACCCAGCGAATTAGCTGAAAGGTACGAAGCAGAAAATCAATCCAATTTCACTAGAAGCTACAATATAGCACCAGGTAACAATCAGCCAATAGTTTCCAAGAACAGTCCTGAAACTTTGAGGGACGCCCGGTTCGGCTTCATCCCAGAATGGGCGGAAGACATCCAAGAATGGGAAAACAGGAACGTGATTAACGCCAGAATTGAGACTGTCGATGAAAAGAAACTTTTCAAGGAAGCTGTAAATAACCGGAGATGCTTGATTCCATCCACAGGATTCTATGAATGGAAAGGCTCCAGAGGAAACAAACAGCCCTTCCATATAACTTGGAAAAACGAGAAGGTAATGAGTTTTGCAGGGATTTATTCAACCTATGATAATGGAAGTTATAGCTTTGCAATCCTGACCCAGAAACCGAACGAGAAGGTGGGAAAGTTGCATGACAGGATGCCTGTAATATTGACTGAAAGAGAGGAATTAGGTTGGCTTGACGGTGATTTGGCATCTTCTATGGTTGACGAGCTTGATGGTTCGGAGCTTGAGATTTACCCTGTCAGCGAAAGGGTAAATGATCCAGGATTTGATGGAAAGAAATGCATTCAAAGGTTGAATAACCTTGGAAATTACTGATCTCATTTCAACTTAATGCTTTCTTCACATCAGATTTCTTAACCGTCTTTCTACCTTGGTTACAAGCTATTACCAGTGCTTCTTCCGCAATATCCCCGGCAAAAGCCTCCAATATATCGCCAAGTTCTTCAGCCGCATCCTCAGAAACTCTTTTACTGCCCTGGCTTTTCACTATTCGTTTCATTGCGCGTGTGGAGAACTCCATACACGTTATACCGGGTTTCCGGTTTAAAACGGTTTCCTAAACAACCCTTATCTCGGGGTCTACCCCCTACCCAATCCCGGTGTTGACACCAACTTCCTACCACGCCCTCCTTTCTCTCTTGGCAAGACACGACCCCAACGCACCTACACGCGTAGAAACTACTTCTAGTTTTCCAATTTATCCATTCTCTGCTTCAACTCTTGCATCTGCTGCACGATCTCGCTTCTATCCATTCCTTCAAGTTCTTCCTGGACCACAGTATCCCGTGCCTCTTCAAGTTCTTTGACCTCGTTTGCCGAATCCTTATCCAAAGCTAGGGAACAGTCACCACAATACTTCTGCGTAGGTGGCCACTCACTGCCGCAGCGGCCACAAGTCTTCTTCCTGTAACCGCCTTCGCTTTTCTCTTTCTCCTCGACTCCTTCATCTTCCAAATGCTTCTCGCGTAGACGGTCCTCGTTTTCCTGAATATAGTTCTGCGCGGTCTCTAATTTGGACCATGCATGCCACCACTTGAGGCGTTGCGCCGTCCAGTTCATGCCTTTGTGAGTGGCCGATGCATGCCTCATAGCGTGGCAAGTTACTCTTTTGTCTATCCCGGCCTCTTTTGCTAGGGCTTTCAGCTTCTTCAACACGTTTCTCTCAGTCATGGGGTCTCCCGGTTCGGTTCCACGCCCCCAGGAGATATTGACGAATAGATGTGCTTCCGGGTTATCTGGTTCTGGGTGTTGCTCCAGCCATTTCTGCAGCAGATCCACACAACGGGTTAAAGGAAGGTTACGGGTAGGGAGTTCGCCGTTGGCATTACTGCCTTTCTTCAAAGCCTCCAGCTTTACATCGGCGTACTGCTGTTCAATGTTCACGTCTTTCAAACGGATGCCTTCAGCTCCTCTTAACCCGATTATTTCTCCCACGCGTGCCCCTGTCTCAAAAAAGAAGAGTGGAAGAAGTTTGTCCCTAGGATTTGATGCGACTTCGACCATTGCCATTACTTCATCAGGTTCTAAGGCGTTGTATGTCCCGTTGCCTTTGAGACTTGGAGACTTCATAAAGTTGGCGTTCAGTATCTTTTTGACTCGTTTAGGACGTTCTGTCTCTTCTTCCCAGATGGTGCGGTAGAGTTTCTTGATAGCTACTAGATAGTCACGCTGTGTGTGCGGACTTTTGTCGGAGCTTCTTATTTTTCCTACTGCTTTCCGCATCTGTTTCTTGTTGGCTTCTTTGAGGTTGAAGTCGATGTATTCGCGGAAGATAACTTTGAATTCGCCGATGTATTTGTAGATCCGTGGGTCGTTGACTTCTGGGTCGGCTTGGAGGTAGTTGACGAAGTCGGTGATAAGCTCTTTGTTAGAACTGGATATGTAGTCTAGGTTTTGGAATTCTTCGAGTTTTTCCGGTACGGATTTGAGTTGGTAGGACATTTTTGGGTTCGGTTTCAAGTGGTTCTGCGGGTTGGAGGGTACATATAACCCCCCGCAGTAATCCGAACCTGAACGTCCGCAAGCCCCGCCCGAGATTTGAACCCGGGACCTCGTCCTTTTTGTTGCCAGATTCCGCATCGGCGGAGAGGGCCGTAGGCCCTCATTGCGTTCGCAGACTTTCGTAGGATGTCTGCTGCAAGCACGGATAGGATCCGTGCGTCCGCCTGAGCGTAACCAGGCGTACCAAGGACGTGCTCTGGCCAGCTGAGCTAGCGGGGCGTGCAAGGTATTTTCGG
>JBDGRC010000098.1:0-5016 GCA_042218495.1 Candidatus Nanohaloarchaea archaeon
GATCCTGTCGAGTTCTCGAGACTGAAGCTGGCGCTGACTGCGGAGGTCGCATCCTTCCAGGTTGCGTTCACCGTGAAGTTTGAGGAGATGTTTGCACCGTTCACGGGCTGCATTGCCGTCAGGTTCGGGGGCTCGGTATCGACAGTGAAGCTTACCTCAGTGGTGTTCCAGTTGCCCACGAGGTCCTCGGCCGTAAAGTTGACATCGTGGCTGCCGTCAGAGAGTTCCGTCGTGAGATTGTAGAACTTCCTAGAACTCGAGTTGTCCATGCCCCTGATCTCGCCGCCATCAACAGTGAAGTTGGCATCGGTCAGGTTCTCGTTCGCAGTGAGGTTGAAGTCCGGTGTCTCCGCGTAAGTCAAGTTTCCCGGAGACTCGACAGTTAGTTCGGGAGGTTCCAGATCTCCGACTGTGGTATCCAGAAGAAGGCTGTAGCTCTGGTTTGGCTGCGGTACGTCGGTCCCGTTCACCTCCACCGTGAAACGTCCGGTCCCGTTCGGTATGTATACCTGCTCCACGTTGTTCCTTGTGTCTTTTCTGGACCTGAAAGCCGGCTCAGTTCTCGAAGAGTAGTTCAGCGTCCAGGGATAGAACCTGTGACCGGTCGAGTTGGTGACGTTCAGGTCCAGGTCGTTCACGAGTGCCTCTCCCGAGCCCGGCGAGGCCGGGTAGTCGCTCCAAACCAGAGTGATGTTAGCCGACCTGTTCGACAGGTTGAAGCTGTAGGTATCCGAGTTAGACGTATCGTTGATCTCTCCCGTCTTGATCAGGTCTTTCATGTCCGCCGAGTCTATGTAATCCACTGACTCCTTTATATCCACGAGTCCCCACCCGGTGATATAGTCCGGTCCGGTGCGGTTCAGGTCTTCCGCGTTCTGAATCAACAGCCCCTTCACCGTGTCAGGATCCGGCTTCTCGCCGAAGGTGCGGTTGTACTTCTGGTTAACCAGTATCACAGCTCCCGAGACCGCGGGAGCCGCCATGGATGTTCCACATTTCTCAGAGTAACTGTCAATCGGCACCGTAGACTTTATGGACGAACCTACGAAGCAGTCTCCTCCATCCGCAACAAGATCCGGCTTAATCCTCTGATCATCCGTTGGCCCCCACGAAGAATAATTGGTCATCGACTTCACGTCGTCTACCGCCCCAACGGTAATGACGTTTTTGGCGGTACCTGGAGGCATAGTAGTGTTGTAAGACCTGGCAACGTCGTCACGAAAGTTAGCGGCCGAAAAGACCACGGAGACGTTGCCGTTGACCTGGGTATTGACCCCGTGCACGATCGAATCGTAAACTCTCGAAAGTTCAGCCGAGGTATAGTTTCCAGCCAGAGAGTTGGACTTGAAACCCCACGAGTTCTGGGATACCACTGCCGAAAACTCCTGTATGCTCTCATTGATCTCGTTTTCAGCCTCCTCTTCAGCCGATATACTGTCGTTCGTGGGCCATTCATAGGTGATGAGCGAAGCATTCGGCGCCACGCCCCTGTACGTATAATCCTTTATTCCAGCCCCCAGTAGAGTTCCAGATACATGGGTTGGATGACTGTTAATTTCACAGTACCTCTCCTGCCCGATCTTCGTTCCTCCACAGTACTCGCCCAGATCACCTATAGTCAGCTTCGAATCAGTATAGTTGAGATCAGTGTGATTTCCGGCCCATCCATCGTCCCAGACAGCAGCAGTGTAACCTGTCCCGTTAAGACGGTAGGGAGAGCTCTGCACAGCATCCGCGTTTATCAGCGCTCGAGAATCATCGTTGAAAGAGGTAGGCGAAGGAGTCTCAGAAGATATCCATCTGACCTCGCTGATTGATGCTATCTCCGAGATGTTCTCTCCCGATGTCTCCACCATCCAGGAATTCTCTCCAGCCTTCTGGAGTACCTCCCCGTGGTCCGCCAGGGCGTCTTCAGGATTCGCTCGTGAAGGAAAGACCTGCACCTTCACCGTCAGGCGGTCCGATTCCGTCTCAACGCCGGGGCTCACCTTGTACCCTGGACGGTAGGGACCGAGATACCTTACCAGAGGATCGGATAATACCTCGCTACGGGAGCCCTCCAGCTCCACCAGCCATGCGTTCTCCGGCACGTAAGAGATAAAGTCCAGCTCGGATTCCAGCTCCTTTCTCTGTTCGACTCCGACCGGCCTTTCGAACTGGAGTAGCCTGTAGTCTGTCCGGGAGGTCTGTGCCGAGTAGCTACTGATACCAGGAGAGTTCCGGTCTTCAGAAGGTCTGATTACCTCGCTCTCGAGCTTTATCGGCTGAGAGGAGGCGGAGGTCACAGCCGAAGCTGTCAGAACCGCAAGAAAACATACCTCAATCCAGGACGACCTTTTTTCTGCAAAGATAGCCTACCACTTAATTCTTAATTGAACATCAGAATAAAGTAGCTTGTTCTTACCTGAAAACCTCTAACAGAGCGACGGTCTCGGACTCCATCTCGGCTAAGTACTCCTCCAGCATCTCCTCGTACCTCAGTGAGACAAGGCTGATGAGGGCTACTGCACCTCCGGAAAGGACAAAGTTCAGCTTGTTTGCCTCTGCGGCGCTGCTCCCTGTCATCGCCAGGAGAGCGATCCCCGGTATCCTTCCGACCGACGCTATGATGAAGACCTTCTTCCAGTCCAGATCGGTCAGGCCTGCTATGAAGCACAGGGCATCGTCCGGAAATCCTGGGAACACGAAGAGCACCACGAACGGCAGGAAGCCGTGACCCGATGTATACTCGTCGAACTTTTCCATCGCCTCATCTGAAAGAAACCTCTCGACAGCGGTTCTCCCGTAACGCCTGGCGATCAATATGGCCGTCAGGCTCCCCAGAGCAGCCCCTACGAAACTGTAAAACGTACCGAGCGGAACACCGTACATCATTCCGCTCACGACAGGGGTCACCGGTGGTATTGGGGCGACGAGAACCTGTGCAAACTGGGTCAATACAATACCCGCGGGCCCATAAGGGCCGAGAATTGAAGCCAGTGCCTGGGGATCCGCGGGAAGAGCCTCCGAGAACCTCCTGTAGCCGTAAAACGAGAAAGCGGTTATCAGAGATAAAACAGCCAAGGCCTCGTACCTCATCCTGCGGGAGGAAAATATCTGCATTCTACAGTCTGATTAGCCTCCGAGGTTTATTGAACTTATCATACTTCCAGAGAAGATAGAGAACAACGATTCCAAGAAACACAACCGTTATAATCCGGGAGTACCGGCTTATCTGGGCCAGAACCTGAGAATAGCTCTCACCCGCCCTCCATCCAAGGTACCCGTACACGATATGGCGCGGGATCATTCCGATAAACGTGATGGCAGCGTAGCTCCTCCATTCCATACGAAAGAAACCGGCGGCAGCGGAAACAGTAGTGATAGGAAACACCGGCAGAACCCTGAAGAGAGCAAGGTACTCCTTCTCTCTTTCCTCACCGAAGTGCTTCTCAAACCTTTCAACGTCCCCGTAAGAGACTCCAAACCTACTCCCAAACCTATCAATGGCTCTTTCACCGCCATAAAATCCTATACTGTACATGAAGAAAGATCCAAAGGTCACTCCAGCAGAACCAACGATAGCAACTTCAAACAGTATCTCGGATAGCGCAGGGATCAAAGCAGAAGCCTGAATCAGTACAGCCCCCGCAGCGACAATGATCAGACCTGCGGGAATGAAGAAAAGAACTTCCTCCAGCACCATGCCAAAGAACAGGGCAAGTAGACCGTAGCTCTGTAGAAATGCGGTGACAGTGTCCGCGGTAAGTTCGACCATCTGTGAAAAATTGTTCCTGCTCGGACTTAAACCGTTCTGAATATCCGGGAGATCTCAGAAATAATCGCCGACAGCGGGAAGATCTAGCTTCAGATTTACCAGAAATAGCGCCTGAAAAGCCAGCAGAGACACGTAACTGATCCAGCTGTGGTACGTATGACCTGCAAGTATTATTCCAGCCTCGTCGATCACGAGCGCAGATCCGGCACCCAGCAGAGAGTAGAGGTAGGACCTATGATCTTCTCTACCGTGAAGGGCGATGAGAGAAAGGAAAACCGCCAGGACACCAAGATACCAGTGGTGAATATGATAGCCGCCCAGCCAGACCTGCTCAACCTTCAGAAGCCATATGGAACCTTCGGAACCCGGAGTCGCTATCCCTGCCTGGTTTACAAAAGCCCTTGCTCCGAGAGCCACCAGATTAAATGATACAAGGAGCGCTCCCTGAGCCGTATCCAACGAAATACAGAAGCAGGATAGAACAGCGAGAGACACAAAGATCACATAAAACGCCAGGCCCAGCTCCGGTATGTAGGGATAGGTCAGAAGGCTCGCTGATGCAAGAGAAACAGAGGTCAGAGCGAACAAAACAGTTCTTCGGTCGATCCCGATATCTGGCTTCAGCCTCCCCATGCATTGCTTCAGAAGATTCCTGAATTAATGTCTTTGGACAGAAGAGCATCTGACTGTCGGAATATGAAAAAGCAAGGAGATGCGGGAGATAGACGGAAAAGAAACTTTGCTCCACGGCTTTGACCGGGAGCTAAGTTTTGTGGAGGTGATCCAGCCGATGGTTCCCCAACGGCTACCTTGTTCACTTGCTCACATCGTAAGATGTTCGGGCTTCGCTCACCTCAAGCGAAGCACACCCTGACTCGCATCAAGGCGTGGACTGTCTCATCTCCCTCACCTGAAGTGTTAGGGGTCGGCGTGCAGTCTCTGAGGGGCTATAGCCTTGAAAAGGCCAGAGAGCTTCCCTGCGGGTTGACCGCAATCGAAGATCAGAGATCTTCTCAAACCTTAACCTCGCGGCTAAGGAGTCACCTGAAGCATTTTTACCGAGCTCAAGGCTCTGGTAGCTCAGGATGCTGGCGGTTTTTCCCGCACACAGCCGAGTTGTGTCTCACTCCTCTCGGACGTGAGGTCACAGTATTCTATGACTTAGCCCCCCTTGCCAAGCTCAGACTTGCTTCCCGCTATGCGAGAGGCTCGTCTGAACCTGACTCGGGTGACTTGACAGGCGGTGTGTACAAGGAGCA
>JBDGRC010000099.1:0-4176 GCA_042218495.1 Candidatus Nanohaloarchaea archaeon
TTCCGGGGCATCTTCCTCGTCGTCCACCAACCTGTCTTCAGGACCTGATTCCTGTTCGTGGGTACTTCCGCCCCCTTCGGCCATATAGCCAAGTCTTTCGTGAAGGTTCCCGCCGGAGCCGGTGTCGGGACCCGTCTCGTGGGCATCCGCCGGGTCGAATCCGTCCAGATCCGGGGTCTTAGGGCTGACGCTTCCTTCGTCGTGATAGAGGAATCCTTCTCCGGCGAGAAACCTGTGTACTTCCATCCGTCCCAGTTCCCGGAGGTATTCGCCGGTGACTTCGTCAGCGTCCAGCTCGCGGAGTTCCGTCTCACCGGAAAGCCATCCGGCGAGTTTCTCCAGTGACTCCGTCGTCTCGCCGTCCGCGTAAACCGTGATGACTCCCCTCTTATCGGATTCCTCATTCTCTATCCTTAGAAAGTACTCCTCGTGGTCTCGCTCCATGAGATCGAGTTCGTACATTTTATCTCTCACATGTCTCTGAAATCTGAAAAACGTGTTCGCTTGATTTAAATGGTCGAGCTCCAAAATCTGTTCATGGTAGAGTACCCCGTTATTTTCGAGACCAGCTCTGAGGTTGAAAGCGGAGAGGAAGAGTGGGATAGCTCGCTTGGAGCTGTCTCGAAGCCGGAGGAGTTCGGCGGCACGGACGCCCCGAGCCCGGAGAGGCTGTTCGCTGCATCCCTTGAGAACTGCGTGCTCGCGACCTTCGCCACGATAGCCGGCAGGAAGGGGCTAGAGTTTGACTCCGCCGACTCCGAGTCGAGGACGGTTCTGGACAGGAGAGATGACGGCAGACCCGCCATCACGGAGGCCTCGATCGACGTGACGGTGAGAGGTGTCGGGGACGAGTCCGCGGCCAGGGAGATCGCCAGGCAGTCGGAGAAAAACTGTTTCATTCACAGGAGCGTGAAGACCGACGTGGATGTCAGCTTCAAGTTCAGCTGAGCTGGGAGTTGACGCCGCATCGGACGGATGGGTCGTCGCCGAGTTCCTGTCCGATGGATTCAGCGTCTGGGGTGTCGAGAACCTGAAGGACGTGGAGAGGCCGGCTCTCGTCGACGTTCCGATCGGATTACCTGAATCCTCCGAGAGGCAGTGTGATTCAGAGGCTCGAAGCTTCCTGGCGCCGCAGAGGCACTACTCGGTTTTCAGCTGTCCTGTACGCAGGGCGGTCTATGCTGATTCATACGAGGAGGCCTGTGAAATCAATGAGGGGGAAACCGGTAAACGTATCTCGAGGCAGACCTGGAACATAGTTCCAGATATAAAGGAGGCCTATAGGGCGGTTTCATCCGGAAAGGAGTTCTACGAGTGCCATCCTGAGGTCGTCTTCAAGAAGCTGGATGAGTATTGCGTCGAGGAATCCAAGCTGACGGATGAAGGCTTCCGTTCACGCGTCGAGGCTCTGTCCTCAGCCTCCGGGGTGTCCGAGGACGAGATGGTACGAGAGGCGGAGTCCGGATCCTGGGGACGGGATGACGGTCTGGACGCTATGGCGCTTGCCTACGCAGCCGGCGAGGACATCGAACCCATCATGGCACGTGGTTAGTCTCTTTCGTGCGCTGAAGCTTCCTTTTTGTCTTCCGCGGACTCCAGAGCCTCGTTTATAACCTCGGCTATTTCTTCCTCTTCCATCTCGCTGATTTTTTCTTCATTCCCCTCCTTCTGAGGCCCCCAGTTACCGTGCTCGTAGATCACTCCTGCAGCCACGTCCGCCGCCGCCTCTTTGCTCGGCGCCTCCACCTCCAGCGTGCCCGCCATCCCGGAAGCTTCTATAGTGGCTTCTCCTCTTTCTTTCTCCCACTTGTAGTAGCTATCGGTATCTTGAAGCTCTCCTGTATCTCCCAGCACTCTCTCGTGATGTATGTTTCTTACTTTTTCCCAGTCCCCTTCTATAGGCTCTCCAGGATGTATGAAAGTCTGAGGATAGTCTTCAAGGTCTACCTCGCCGTTAATTAGGTCCGGGTGTTCTCCGATGTACTCGTCGGGCGCTTCTCCGGCATTGGTCGCTATCAGAACTCTGTAGATTTCTTCCTCGTAACAGGCTTCTGCAAGGGTCTGATGGTTGGGGGTCCTGACTCTCGTTCTGCTTCCGGTGATTTCCTCGTGAAAGAACCCTCTATGGTCTGTCTCGACCGAATCGGAACCGATGTCACTCATACGAGATAACAGTCGGTTAGGTTTAAGTACTGGTCAGTCCGCTACCTCTGGCTCTCCACCGATCTCATCTCCGACGCTGACGAGAAGCTCGTCTCCCCGGCACTCGGTTCCCCTTCTTATCTCTCCGGTGCCGTTGAACTCGGCGGGTTCCCTCGTCCTCATGCTGAAGTCAGCTGTCAGCCGGAACTGTTCCTTCGACGACCCCGGGATTCGCTCCCTGTATCCGAACTCCTCGGCGTGGACGGTGACGCTGACTTCTTCTCTTCCACAGAGCCTTGAGTCGATCTCCGGCTCCTCCGCCTCCTTCGGCAATGGGAAACTGTTGGTGGCGGTGAGGGCGCCTACCGGCACCTGATTCTCCGATTCGGAGGCGTTGAAGGTCTCGTCCAGATCGACCTGTGTCGACGGCAGGCCCGCGGACATGTCGGCCGCCGTCAGCGCGAGCGAACCGGCGATCAATGCTGCCGCCAGACCGTACCCCATCCTCACAAGTTCCCGGTCTACCAGGTACTCTCTGATGTCTTTCATCTTCCTTGCGTAGGTAGCGGCCGCGACGGATATCGCCGCGAGCAGCACGGCCGTAGCCTGGCTGCCGATCTCGTAGGCGCTGGTTAACGTGAATACCGCGAGCAGGTCGGTTCCTGCGGCGAGTCCGAGCAGAAGTATTCTTTCAAGCCCGTCCCTCAGCGTCCCGGCGTAGGTGAATCCGAGAGCCAGGGTGGAAAGCACCACTATCTTCGTCACGGGAGATATCTCGAAGTTCTGAATGGCGGCGATCGCCGCAAAGCCGGTGGCGGCCGAGAAAAAGTTCATCAGGGTCTCGCCGTCGAGTTCCACGTTCACGGTACCAGATTCCAGCGCGTGGTTTTTAATACTGGTGAGGGCCTTCGGAAGCCCATTCCCCCAGCTCTTCTGGAGGATCTCCTGTACCTGCGTAAATTAAATCCAGGTTTTCTACGTCCTCAAGCGAATTCTTGGCCACTTTTACAGCGTCATCTTCCTCGTACAGGGCGACAACCCTATCTCCCGATAGCGCTCTTGCCTGGGGTGGCTCCACATCGTCGTCCACCAGAAGAGCGTCGATGTAACTTTCCCTGACTTCCTCAAGGAACTCATCCTTTTCGTATGATGGTGTAGTGCTCATGGTTTATTGATGCTGCCTCCCATTTTCTGGTATTTTCGAGCTTTAACTCCTGTCAGGAGCCGGATCGGCTCAAGACCTTGACTGGTGGAGTTATTCATCTTATCCGTGACTCCTTCGCCTCGTATCCGTGTTCTTCTATAACGTCCATTACGATCTCTCCCGCGGACTTCGCGTGGTGGTAATCTATGGTGGATTCTCTAACAACCTTGTAAGTCAGTTCATCTTCTCCGGACTGGTGCATCTCCACCCTGAAAACTTCGGAGTGCTCGTCCCGTCTCAGCCTGATGAACGGGTTGAGAACCTCTTGCTTCGAGTCCATCTCCGCGGCTACTCTTGCCTCGGTCTGAACCTCGTAACCTATGTCTTCAAACCTGTTCTCGATTTCCTCTACAAGCTCTCTCGCTTCCGGGTTTTCATATCTGCCCCTGGCATCTGTGGCTGATATCTCCACTCCGCTCTCAGGCATATCTTCCAGGTTTCTCGTAATTTCCTCCTTATCAGTGGTTTCCGACCTGCTTTCTTCCTGTTCTCTCAGTTCATCCTTTATTTCATCTAAAGTTTTGTGGTCATCGGTTGTATCGCTGCCCTGCAGTTCTCTTTCCAGTTTGGGTTCAGGTCCCCTGTATTCTCCTCTCATCCTGAAGATGCTCTGGGTCATACTATCGTATTATGGTTCAAATTTTAAATGGTTGTGTCTTGCCAGTGGTTACTAGTCGAATACGTAGTTGGCGTTAGGGTCGATTCAAGTTGTAGGATACATTCCTTTCAGGAGCTGCCTGTCTCACCTTGAGTAAAAATGACTTGTTCTGTAAGCATAGTTAGAAACGGCCTTCCTGGACGCGAAGGAGGCTTTTGAATGGGTCGGATCT